>DATGJN010000091.1 GCA_035295165.1 bacterium | reverse complement strand
CCCAACCCTTTCGTGGACCCGACCATCTCACCGACCACGGCGGACACGAACCCGATCCCCACGGCGATTTTGACCGACGACAGGATCCATGGCACCAACGACGGGATGATGACGTAGCGGATCATCTCCCATCGGTTCGCGCGCATGCTCCGCAGCGCATCCATGATGTCGACGTCGACCGACTCCATCCCCGTCCGCACATTGAAGAGGACGACGAACCCCACGACGGAGACGACCAGCACCACCTTCGACACCAACCCGATGCCGAACCAGAGGATGAAGAACGGCGCGAGCGCCACCCGCGGCAGGCTGTAGACTCCGATCAGATACGGGTCGATGGCCTTGGCGACCGCCGTCGGTGCGCGCGCGATGAGAATCCCGCCTACGACCCCGAGCAGGATCCCGGCGATCAACCCGAGCAGCGTTTCCTGCAACGTCGCGCCCGTATTGCGCGCCAGCGATCCGTCCCGCGTCATGCTGACCAGTCGCTGAAACACGAGCGAGGGGCTGCTGACCCAGTTGACACCGATCAGGTACTCCCCAAACCACTGCCACGTCGCGAGCACGACGGCGAGGATGCCGACCCGGAGCGCGGCGTCCCGAGACCACAGTCTCCATACCAGCGGCGTCCCGGCGGGGCTCGCGTTCCCCTCGACCGGCGGCTCGTTCGGCACGCTCTCGGGTTCCGTCCTCAGCGACATCGTCGACTCCTTTTTCGTGTGAACGTCGCCGGCCGACCGCCCGCCTGGGCCGCGAACGCGCAGGTGCGTGCCGCGCGCACACCGCGGCGCGCGCCCGAGGCCGATCTCGCACATCGGGCGGATCCGTTCAATATCCGCCCCGCGCGGTGCCCGCCGGAGGTTGGAGCACCGGCGTCTCAACGTCGCACGACCGCGCCTCGATCACCCACGGACGGGACGTCTCGTCCCGCACGGCGGCGCGAAACGCGGCCTCGAAGCGGTCCAGGGCGTCGACCCGCTCCGCGGTGGCGCCGAGCGCCCCGGCAGCGTCCGCGAACTTGACGTCGAGAAAGCCCTCCGACACCATCTCCTGGGCGAATCGACTGGCCGCGACGTGTTTGATCCAGCCGAGGCTGCTGTTATTGAGCACCACCGAGACGATCGGCAGGCCCATGCGCGCCGCCGGTTCCACCTCCGCCATCGAGTACGCCCACCCGCCGTCGCCGGCGAGGCAGACGACCCGGCCGTGGGTCTCGAGGTCTCGCATGGCCGCAGCGACGCCGATCGCCGCGGGGAGACCCCACCCCAGGCCGGCCAGGCCGCGCGGAGCGAAGAACCGGCGGCCGCTGGTCTTGGCCTGCCAGCGGCTGGCTCCCCAACCGGACGCGAGGCTCGCGTCCGTCACCAGCACGTCGCGGTCTGACATGAGCGCCCCGACGACCCGCACCACGTCCTGCGGTTTCAGAATGCCGGGTTTCGGGGCTTCTTTGTAGACGATCGGACCCTCCCACCACTCGCGGCGCATGGCGCCGATGCGCTCACGGTCCCACGCGCTGTTCACCTGCGCGTGGCGGAGCGCGTCGACGAGACCGCGGGCCCCGAGCCGCGCATCCGCCACGATCCCGATCGAGTCTCGATAGTTCCTGCCGATCTCCTCGGGGTCGATGTCGAGGTGAATCACCGGCGTGCCCGGCGCGGGGAGCGTCCAGGAGAGCGTCGCGGACTGTCCCACCTTGGTGCCGACGAACACCACGCAATCGCTCTCCGCGAGCAGCGCGTTGGCCATCGGAATACCAAACGACCCGGTCACGCCGACGGACAGAGGGTGGGTTTCCGGGATGACCCCCTTCCCGGTGACCGTGGTGGCGATCGGACACCGCAGCGTCTCCGCCAGCGCCTGAAGATCCGGCCCGGCGCCGGCCCGCAGCGCGCCGCCCCCGGCGACGATGATCGGCGTCGTGCTGGCCCGCAGTCGGGCGGTTGCCTGCTCCACCGCCGCCGGGTCTGGAGCAGGCCCGAGCCGGGGAAACGCCGCCCACTGCGGCGCGGCGGGAAACTCCTCGGCGCCGGCCGGTCCGTAGAAGACGTCGGCGGGGATCTCGAGCACGACGGGTCCGGGGCGCCCGGAGGTGGCGATGCGGACGGCCGCGTGGAGGATGTCGGGCAGGTTGTCGCTCGTCTCGACGCGCCCGTACCAACGCACACACGGTTCGAGGAACCGCCGCTGCTCAAAGCCCTGCGACGCCGATCCGAGGTGGCGACGGTGCTCCCAGCGGCGCGGGATGTCTGAAACGATGGCGAGCACCGGAACCGACGACGCGTAGGCCTCCACTAGCCCGGAGACCAGGTTACTGGCGCCCGGTCCCACGGTCGCGTCGCAGACGCCGAGCGTGCCGGTGGCGCGCGCGTAGGCATCCGCGGCGTACGCGGCGCTCCGCTCATCGCGCATGAGCACGTGGTCGATTCGCCCGGGCCGCTTGGCGATCCCGTTGTAGAGCGGGAGCGTTTGTCCGCCCGGACAGCCGAACACGTGCCGGACCCCGTACGCAATCAACCGATCGACCAGCTGCTCTCCAAGGTGCACGCTCGCGTCTCCCGCCCTCAGAATGTGCCGCGCAACCGCTGCACGAATCCGTCCACGACGTTGACGATCACACCGGTTGCATGACCGACGGGCTCCGCCGCGCCCGCGGGGAATGCCGCCGGCCGCCGCGGACGCGCGGCCGCGGCTCAGGCATCGTCCCCGGAGCGCGAGGGGAGGGTGCCGCCGGCAAGCCGCTTGAGCGCGGGGATGACGTCCGCGGCGAACAGCCGCATCGCCCGCTCCGCATCCTGGCGTCGCATGCCGGGGTAGTGCAGTCGAACGATGACGTGGAGCTCGCGCTGCCCGAATTCCTCGACCCACGGACGGGCCTGACGCACCACGTCGTCCGGGGTGCCCGCGAACGTACGCGCCCGGACGACGCCGTCGTCGATCGGCGGCAGCGGGGACGAGGGATTGCCGCTCTCTTCGGCCGCGTGCCACGCCATGTACGTTCCGATCTGGTGCCACATCGCCGTCCGCACGGACTCAGGGATCGCCCCATCGGGGGACACCCACGCGTTCACGTGAAAGCCGACCGACAGACGTTCCGCAACCCGTCCCGCGCCGCGTGCCGCGGCGTCGAAGGCACCGACGTCCGCGCGAAACTCCGCGATCCGATTCTGCGGCGTCCCCATGTACCCGTCGGCGAGACGTCCGGCGCGCGCGAGCGCCGCCGGCGCCCGACCGCCGAGCATCAGTTTGAGATGCGCGAACGGCTTTGGGGTGACGCGCACGTTGTCGTACGAGAAGTATCGCCCCTGGAACGAGAACCGCTCCTGCTCCCATGCCGCCCGGCAGATCTTCACGAGTTCCGTGGTGCGACCGGCCCGCTCGGCGAGCGGGATCCCAAACGCGTTGAACTCTTCCTGTCGCCACCCGGAGCCGATGCCGATGATGAGCCGCCCGCGAGACAGTTGGTCCACCACGGCACAATCTTCCGCAAACCGAAGCGGATGCTGAAACGGGCCGAGCACGACCGCGGTCCCCAGCAGCAGGCGTTTCGTCACCGCCGCGACCGCGGCCAGCATCACCGTGAGCGACGGCAGGTAGGAATCGGCCGCGCCGTGGTGCTCGGACACCCAGAACGAATCGAACCCGATCTCCTCGGCGACCCCGGCGAGCGCCAGGATATCCTCATACTCGTCGGCGACAGACCGAGCGTCGCCGGGGGGCACCTGCCCGGTGAAGAGGCCGAGGCCCACGTGCAGGTTCATCGCGCGCCCCTCCACCCGCGAGACGCGTCGCCGCGGCCCGCCGCGTTCCCGCGATGCAGGCCGGTCGCCGTCACAGGCGGATGACCCACCCGCCGTCGACGTTGATGGTCTGTCCGTTGATGAAGTCTCCGGCGGGAGACGCCAACAGGAGGAGCGTGCCCACCAGATCCGTGGGCGGACGATCCGGACGGGCGTGCGGGATCGTCTTGTACCGGGCCGTCCGCTGCGGTGAGCCGATCGGTCCGGCGGCTCGGAACCCGGCCTCGCTCGCGATCAACCCCGGCGCAATGGCGTTCACGTTGATGTTGTGGGGGCCGAGCTCGACGGCCAATCCGGCGGTGATCGCCACCACGAGGTGCTTGCTGATTCGATACACGCTGCCGGGCAAGAACGCCGCCGCGGACGATTGATTGATGATCTTGCCGCTGCGCTTCGCCTTCATCGTGGGGATGACCGCGCGCGCGCAGATCAGGATCCCGGTGCCGTTGACGCGCATCACCCGCTCCCACCAATCAAGAGGGATCTCGCTGAGACCGCCGTGCGGGATCTCGGCCATGACCGCGGCATTGTTCACGAGGATGTCGACCGTTCCAAACTTCGAGAGGGTGCGGTCCACCATGGCCTGAGCGGACGCCGGGTCGGTCACGTCCAGGGTCGTGGCGAACGCGGAAAAGCCCTCCGAGGTGAGCTGCGAAGCAAATTTCTCTACGCCGTCTCCGTTCAGGTCGGCCACGACGACGGCCGCGCCTTGCTCCGCAAGCCCCTTCGCGTAGGCTTGCCCGATGCCGCCAGCGGCACCCGTTACGATCGCGACCGAACCCTCGAGCGTCTTTGCCACAGCGTCTCCTCCCTTGTGCTTGAATCGACTCGCCTATCCGATCAGATCGAACACGCGCTTCTGCAGCTCCCGGAAGCCGTCCTCGAACCGGCTCTTGTAGTAGTCGCGCGGCCGCGGCAGTGCGACGTCGAACGTTCCCACCAGGCGCCCCGGTCCGCGAGACAGCACCAGGATGCGATCCCCCAACGCGACCGCCTCGTCGATATCATGCGTGACGAACACCACGCTTTGGCCGAACCGTTCCACGATCCGAAGAAAGAAGTTTCCGACGTGGATGCGCGTATTCGCGTCCAGCGCGCTGAACGGTTCGTCCATCAGGAAGACCGCCGGCTCGTAGGCCAACGCCCGCGCCAGCGCCACGCGCTTCCGCATCCCGCCCGAGAGTTGGGCCGGGTACTTGTCGCACGAGTCGCCGAGTCCCAGTTCTCGCATGAGGTGCACGGCCCGCGCCGCCGCGACCCGGCTGCTCTCGCCCGCCAGCCGCACGGCCAACTCGACGTTTTGCACCGCCGTCCGCCACGGCAGCAACGCGTCGGATTGGAACATGAATCCGACGCGCGGCGCCGCCGCCTGCGGTTGAATCACCCGCACCGAGCCTCGGGAGGGCCGTAACAACCCCGCCACCGCTTTGAGCAACGTCGACTTTCCGCAGCCGCTGGGGCCCACGATGACCACGATCTCTTGAGGCCTCACGCGGAACGAGATATCGTCGATCGCCAGCGTGCCCTGGTGCCGCCCTCCCGCGCTCGCGGCCGCGGCGTAGCGGACCGTGACGCCCGACACCTCGATTGAGGCCCCCCGGGTGTCGGACGAGGAGACGACCTCGGCCCCGCCCGGTGCCACCGGCCCGCCGCCCGCGTCGCCGCCGGTTCTATCGCGCCCCAAGGCCGTTGGCGTCACTCCCGCGCTCTAGGCGATTCGGAACCGCCGGTGTCACTGCAACGGCGGCGCGTACTGTGTGAGCTGCTTGTAGGTCGGAAAGCCCGGCTCGGTGAACAGCCCCGAGCCCAGCAGCAACTCGCGCGTGTTGTTGTACATCACGACGGTGAAGATGCCGTCGAGCGACCAAATTCCGGGGTTGCGCAGGTACGAATCCAGCTGGATTTGGAGATTCGCGGCGGGCGTCGTCGACCCCCATTCCTCGGTCGCCCACTTCATCGCATAGACCGGATCGGTTCGAATCTTTTGCAGCGCCTGACGGTAGGCACGCATGAACGCGATGTAGGGAGCCGGATTGGCCCTGATCGCCGCGGTGCGCCCGGTGAACACCAACCCGGCCTGCAGCCCTTGTTCCGTCCGGAAGTCGTAGATCGGCTGCACGGTGTGCTGTGCGAGCGCGTTCTCGAGGATCGGGGACTGGAGCTGCACGGCCGTGGCCTTGCCCGAGAGCACGGCGGCGTACTGTGCCGGCGTGCCGCCGAGCGCGGCGATCTGCACATCGTTCGGATCCATGCCGGCCTTCTTGAGCGCAACGTGGAGCGCGAACTCGCTGAACGCGCCCGGTCCGCTGATGCCCACAATCTGGCCCTTCAGACTCTGCAACGTGTGATACTGGGAGCCAGCCTTCGACACCAGCACGAACACGCCGCGTTGCAGCATGTCGGCCAACACGGTCACATCAAGCGTCTTCGACTGCATCAGCCGGACCGGAAGATCCATGCCTCCCATCATGATGTCGCCCGTGCCTCCGGCAAACACCTGGGAGGTTGTGCCGCCCCCCGTCTGAAACTGGGCGAGGGTCAGATTGAGGTGGTTGGTCTTGGCGTAGCCGTCATGCATCACGACGTAGAGCGGCAGGTCGAAGAAGCCCGGCGTCGTCTCCAGCACGCTCAGGTTGTAGTCGCCGCTCGGCGCGGCTGCCGTTGCGGACACTGCGAGTGCCACCGCCAGGCCGAGCGCGAGCGCCACCACCCTCACGCCGTTTGCGCAGAAGTCCAAGTGCCAACGGGCTGAGCGATTCTCCACGTTTGTCCCCCTCGTCGAAACGTAGGATACTTGATCTTAGATCGAGGATCAATTATCATGAAATTCGGTGGAGCCATTGCATTTCCCTACCAGCGAGGAGGCCCGTCCGATCACGAAACTGGCTGCAGGAACGCAACCCGGCGCGGATGCCATCCCCGCCGCGCACACGCCCGTAGACGCCTTTCTCAGCTTCCCGCTGCTCCCCAACCGCCGGCTCAGCGATGAAATCGCCCGGTACATCCGCGACGGCATCATCGGCGGCATCTTCCCGGCGAACCTGCGGATGGCACCACTGGCGATCGCGGAGCGGCTGGGAGTGAGCACGATGCCTGTCAGAGAGGCACTGGTCACGCTCGTCGGCGAAGGGCTCATCGAAGTGCTGCCCCGGCGTGGGTTTCGCGTCGCGGTTGTGCGACGTCAGGACATCGCAGATGTATTCAGGGTTCACGCATTTGTCGCCGGGCAGCTCGCCGCGAGCGCGGCGACCACGATCGAGACGACCGTTCTGGAGAGGCTGGAGGCGATCCAGAACGAGATCGTGACGGTCAGCACGCATAAGCCGTTGGATGAGCGCACGTCAACCATCGAGACGCTGAATTTCCAGTTCCACCGCACGATCAACAACGTGCCCGACGCCAATCGCCTGCGCTGGTTCCTGCGTACCGCCTCCCGGTACGTCCCCCGCCACTTTTACGAAGCGATCCCGGGATGGGTCGAGACCACTCTCGCCGATCACCCGGCGATCATCGACGCTCTCCGGCGGCGGGACGCGGCGGACGCAGGTACGCTGATGGAAACCCACGTGCTCAAAGCCGGCAGGCTTGTCTTGGCGAAGCTCGGGGCATCCTCGGGCGCGGTCGGCCCAGCCGGCGACCACCGACCGTAACCGTTCACCGGGCGGGGGCGCGCGCCGGCTCGTCGCCTCGACAGAGGGGCCAGCGGCGCATTCACCTATCGCATGACGACGTCGACGAGCGCCGGCCGTCCCTGATCCTTGATAACCCGCAGCGCGCGTCTCAGCGCCGGACCGATCTCGCCGGGGACGTCGACGGGCCCTTCGCCGTGCACGCCCAGGGACCGAGCCAGCCCCGCAAAGTCCACCGGAGGTTTCTCGAGGCGGATGCCAACGACTTTGTTCTCCACCGGCCTGTTCCGTGCGCGGGCCACGAGTTCTTGGTGGACCTCGTCGTTTCCGTAGGATCGGTTGTTGCACATCACCACGAGCAGTGGGATGTGGTGGTGGGCCGCCGTCCACAACGCGCTCGGAGTGTACAAGAAGTCGCCGTCCGATTGCAGATCCACGACAATCCTGCCGCTTCCCCGATGGGCCAGCGCGGCTCCGATAGACGCGCCGAGCCCGTAGCCCAGTCCCGCGCCGCCGCTGAAGCCCAAATACGCATCGTGACGCGTCCACTCCCACAGCCGGCGCGGCCATCCGCCCAACGCCCCGTTTGCGAGGACCCAGGACTCGGTCTTGATGCGCTCCCAGACTTCGGCGGCGAGGCGTGCCGGAGAAATGGGCACATCGTCCCATCGCGAGCGAGCCTGCCGCCATCCTTCCTCGCGCGACGCTTCGTGCGCCGCTTTGAGCCGGTGAAAGCGAGCCGTCCGCTCGCCCTCGGAGCCCGCGCGCGATCTCAGCCGTTCCACCAGCGCGGGAACCGCGAGCGCGGTGTCGGCGATGATGTGGATCTCCACGGGCACAAGCCGCTGGTAGTCCGCCACCCAAGATCGGGCTGCGAGATCGTCGAGGGTGATGTGAATCACCCTCGCGCCCGCCCCAACGATCATCGACGGCTCGCGGGTCGCCGGGTTGGTTTCGGCGAAGGCGCCGTAGAGATCGATCACATCGAGGGAGAGGATCACGTCCGCCTCACGAAGGAGGTCGTTCTTGGCGGCGGTGAGGTCCAGCGGATGGGTGTTGGCCAGATTCGGGCGCCCGTGACTGTACAGATCGACCACGGGGGCTGCCAGGAGTTCCGCCAACTCCCGCAGCGCGTCGAACGCTCCCGCGTGCCGGCCCAGACGCTCGGCCAGGACCACCGGACGCTCGGCGCGCGCCAGCAGTTCGGCGGCCGCGTCCAGCGCGGCCGGACTCCCCTGCAGACGCTCCGGCCGTGCGTACCGGGCGATCTCGGGAAGCGGCGTGTCTGCCGGCACCACGCCCTCTTGAAGTGCCGCGTCGAGCGCGACGTACACCGGGCCCTGCGGCTCGGTCACGGCGATCCGATGTGCACGGAGCAGGGCTTCTGTCATCGAGGGAATGCTGCTGGGTTGATCGTCCCACTTCACGTAATCGCGGACCAGCTGCCCCTGAACGAGCCCCGTGTGAATCCAGTCGATCCACGGACGCCGGTGTTCGATCGCCATCGGCCCGGCACCACCGAGCAGGAGCACGGGCACCCTGTCGCACCACGCGTTGAAAATCGCCATGCTGGCGTGCTGCAGCCCGACGAGGTCGTGCAGCCCAACCGCCATCGGCTTGCCCGCGGCCTTCGCGTATCCGTGGGCGATCGCGACGCTGATTTCCTCGTGACAGCACAGGATGATCTCGGGGCGTTCGTTTCCGCCGTAGTTGACGAGCGAGTCATGAAGCCCCCGGAACGTTGCGCCCGGATTGAGCGCAGCGTATTCTATCCCGAACCCGCGAAGCAGGTCGACCACGAGATCGGAACCGTAGCGTGTCATCAGACTCGCTCCCTCACGCTCGATCTCAGCTTTCGAATTCTCTATCATGACGCCGCCGATGGCACGAGCGAGGTTGTCTCGTCAAGGTGCGGCGGCACTCCGCCTCGCCGCCTTCGAGCCCTCGGTGCGGCGTCTACGTGAGACCGGTCCTCGGGGGTGTGAGACCGTGACGCACGATTTCGACTCGGCCGCGCGATCCCCTCGGCGAGGCCCGATCGACGCCTCGGCGGCGGCGTTGGCCGCGACCGCAGCGAGTACGCTGTCAGCGCTGCTCGACGGAATGTTTCCGGCCGACGAACACGGCCCGGGGGCCCTGGAATGGGATCGCGGTATCGCGACGCCGGCTAGACCGCGCCGCGGGGCCGCCAGCGCATTCGTGGTCGGTCAGGGGAGCGTCGCGCCGATCTGCTTCGCGTACGCGGTGCCCTCCGCGATGTTGTGCCAGCCGAGCTCGCGTTTCCCGGCCTCGACTTCCTCGATCATCGAGACGATCTTGGCATTGAGCGGCACGGCCACCCCGTAGCGGGCCGCGTGGGTGCAGACCGTGAGGTGCGACGCCTCGCTCTTCCGCTTGCGGTACACGAGGTCCCAGTGGATGCCGCTCGCCTTCTTGACGTACTTGTAGCCGCCCGGTCCGTCGCCGACCTGATGGCCGCCCAGGTGTTCCACGAGCCGGTCGTACGAGGCGAGCAGCCGGGCGGTGTCCGCGGGCGTCTCGGGGTGGTAGAGCCCAGGATCGAACCACCGGTCGCCGTGCACTCGGACGCCGGCGGCGTCCGAGACCTGCATCGCCTCGCGCACGGCGGCGGCGGCCAGACGCTGGACGTCTCGGTTGCCGAGTACCTCCACGACCGTTCCGTTCACGAGCGCGGTCACGACGATCTGCGAATTGTACACGTGCTTCGTCCACAGCCGCCCGACGATGTCGGTCAGCAGCTCGCACGCGTTCGGGCCGATCCCGAGCAGCCGGGCCGCTTCGCGGACGCGCGGGGTCAGGCTGCCGTCGAGCTCGCCGACGTACACCGTCCCCTCGTGGACGGCCTCAAGCACGCCGGGATCGAGATATGCCCCGCCGTAGTCGGGCAGCGCGCCCATCGTGCGCGCGCGGCCCACGACGTCGGCGATCGTGTCCTCGTTCATGCCGTTCTGCAGCGAGACCACACACGCCGAGGGCGCCAGGCGCGGCGCGATGGCCCGAATCGCCGCGTCGGTCGCCTGCGACTTGCACGCCAGGAACACCAGGCCGTCGAGCGGTTCGGCGATCTCGGCCGGCGTACAGGCGCGCTGCGGCGGGATCGACATCGAGCCGTACACCCCGTTGACCGCGATCCCGCGCTCGCGGATCGCCCGGACGTGATCCGCGTTCTGGTCGATGAACAGCACGTCCTCGCCCGCCCGCGCCATGTAGAATCCTGCCAATCCGCCGATCGCCCCGCACCCCACGATTGCGATCTTCGCCATCCCCGCCTCCCCG
Organism: bacterium; assembly: GCA_035295165.1. Taxonomy (NCBI): domain Bacteria; species bacterium. The sequence goes on along the minus strand of DATGJN010000091.1, from coordinate 120,857 downwards.
ATGCTCTTCTCGAATGCCGTGCACGCCGGCGGGCGCGCCGCTCGCGCCGCCGTCCCATGACTTCGCCGCCGGTTCCTCGTCTGCCCGCGGGGTCACTCCTTCATGCGGACGTCGAGCGCGTCGCGCAGACCGTCCCCGAGCGCGTTGACCCCGAGCACGCTCACCAGGATGAACACGCCCGGGAACACCGAGAGCCACGGCTTCGTCGTCATCGTCGACTCGGCGTTCTGCAGCATGTTGCCCCACGACGCCGTCGGGGGCTGGATCCCCACCCCGAGAAACGACAGCACCGACTCCGTGATGATCGCGTTGCCGACCGCCAGCGTCGCCGCGACGATGATCGGCGCCAGGCTGTTCGGCAGGGCGTGCCTGAGGATGATGCGCGCGCTGCCGCACCCCGCGGCGCGGGCCGCCTCGATGTACTCCGTCTCCCGGATCGAGAGAAACGCGCCGCGCACGAGCCTCGCGGTGCCCATCCACCCGATCCCGGCGATGATCAGGATGAGGATCTGCGGCGACGGCTTCACGATCGCCGAGAGCACGATGACGAGCGGCAGCGGCGGGATCGACAGGACCACGTCCGTCGCCCGCATCAGCACGCTGTCCACGACGCCGCCGAAGTACCCAGCGCACGCGCCGACGGCGGTCCCCACGAGCGCCGACACCACCGCGGCCCCGACGCCGATCGACAGCGACACCCGCCCCGCGTACAACGCGCGGCTGAACGCGTCCCGGCCCAGATCGTCCGTGCCGAACCAGTGCACAGCGGACGGCGCCGCGTCGAGCCGCGCGAGGTCTACCTGATTTGGGGCGTACCACGTGAACAGCGGGGCGGCGGCCGCGCCGGTCGCGAGGACGAGGAGCGCGACCGCGCCCGCGGCCGCAAGCCGGTCCCGCTCGAAGCGGCGCCACGCGTCACGCAGCAGGCTCGATCGCCGCGGCAACGCGACCGCCCGCGCGCTCATCGGTACACGATCCGCGGATCGAGCAGGCTGTACAGCACGTCGGCCAGCAGGTTCGACAGGATGATCGCAAACGAGCTGAGCATCAGAATCGCGAGCAGCGTGGGGTAGTCCACGTTGGAGATCGACTGGATCAAGAGGCTGCCCATGCCCGGCCACGCGAACACCGTCTCGGTCACCACGGCGCCCGATAGCAGGCCGGCGAGGTCGAGCGCGACGACCGTAACGACCGGGATCAGGCTGTTGCGGAGCGCGTGGCGGAATACGACGCGCCGTTCCGCCAGCCCCTTGGCCCGCGCCGTGCGAATGTAGTCCTGGCGCAGCACCTCGAGCACGCCGGCGCGGGTGAATCGGCTCCACCGGCCGGCGGTGAACATCGCCAGCACGATGCTCGGGAGCACGAGATGTTGGGCGACCGGGAGCCACCCGCCGGCGCCGTAGCCGGCGACCGGGAGCCAGCCGAGGCGCACCGCGACCAGGAGCTGCAGCATCAACCCGAACCAGAACACCGGCATCGAGATCCCGAGGAACGAGAAGACCGTCGCGGCGTAGTCGAACGCCGAGTGCTGGTGCACCGCGCTGTAGACTCCCGTCGTGAGCGCGAAGAGCATCGCGAGCAGGAACGACGTCCCCATGAGCAAGAGCGTTGCGGGGAGCCGGGCGAAGATCAGCCACGCCACCGGCTCCCCGGAAGAGTAACTGATCCCCCAGTGCCCGAGCGCGTACGCCCCAAACCATCGCGCGTACTGGACGTACAGCGGCTGGTCGAGGCCGAGCTGGTGCTTGATCAGCGCGATGTCCCTGGCCGTGATGTAGGGATTGTCGAGGTAGACCGCGAGCGGGCCGCCCGGCATCGCCTGCAAGATCCCGAACACGATCATCGAGACGCCGATCACGAGCGGCACGGCCCCGAGCAGGCGCCGCAGCACGAACCTGGTCATCGCGGGCCCTCCCCCAGGCCCCGCCGCTCGGCTGCGGCCGCGCCGCCCGGCGCGGGAGGTCCCGCGTCCGCCCGTCCGCTCACTCCCGCCCCCGCCTTCCCGTGCGGCTTCCGCCGCGGGATTGGCTGCCGTGCTTCTGGCCGCTGCGCGCGATCTCCTGCCCGTGGCTGCAACGGAAACCTGCCAAAAGGAGTTTCTGCACCATTTGTTGTAATACGCCGCCCATGACCCCGCACACGGAGTCGCCCGCGGTCAAGCGCGTCGTGCTCGCCGACCTGCTGGCGGAGTCCCTGCCGCGGCTCAGCCCCACCCACCAGCGCGTCGCCCACTTCGTCGCCAACAACCCCCAGTTCGCGTCGCTGGCCAGCACGCGGCAGCTCGCCGAGAAGGCCGGCGTGGACGCCGCGACGATCTCCCGATTCGCGAAGGCGGTCGGGTTTACGGGGTTCCACCAGCTCCGTCAGGAGTTGCGCCACACCTACCTCGGCCGCCTCGAACCGCTCGAGTTGATCGAGCGGCAGCGGACGCCGTCCCGAAACGTGTACCGCGCGGCGATCCTGCGCGACGTCCAGAACCTGCAGGGCCTCCTCGAGACGATCGACACCCGCGTGCTCGATCGGCTCGCCTCGCAGATGCTGTCGGCGAACCAGGTGCTGATCGTCGCGTTCGGCAGCTACGCTGCGCCCGCGGTGGCGCTCGCGCATCTGTGCGCCGCGCTCGACATCAACGTCCGTGCGGAGGCGCGCAGCCGCGTGCACTGGGCCACGCAGCTCACCGGCCTCACGTCGCGCGACCTCGTCATCGGCATCGGCTTCTGGCAGTGCGACCGCGACGTGGTCGCCGCCGTGCAGTGGGCGAGCGAGCACGGCATTCCCACCGCGGTGATCGCCGACAGCTCGGTGTCGCCGCTCGCCCGGCACGCGAAGCTCAAGGTCATCGTGCCGACCGAGGGGATGCTGTTCTTCCAGTCCGTGACCGCCAGCCTGTCGATCGTGTACGGCCTGGTCGCGGCGATCTGGACCCGCCTGACGACCGCGCGGCGGGCCCGGTACTGGCGGATCCGGCGCGCGTTCCGGGACCTCGACGTGTTTGTGAAGTGACGGCGACGCAAAGGGGGCGCGTGGCGTATGTCTGAGCAGCTGGTGTGGCAGCGGTTGTCCGCGGACCTGGAGGGGCTCGTCGCCGCGTTCCCCGGCGCCGCGGGCCTGTGTGTCCGCGATCTTGCGACCGGCCGGCAGGTCGCGGTGCACGAGCAGGAGGTGTTCCCGACCGCATCCACCATCAAGATCCACATCCTGGCCCGGCTGATGCAGCGCGCCGAGGGCGGGGAGATCGACCTGGCCCGCAAGGTGGTGATCGACGACGCCGTGCGCGTCCCGGGGAGCGGCGTGCTCACGTACCTGGACGACGCCGAGGAGCTGACCGTGCGCGACGTCGCGGTGCTGATGATCATCGTCTCCGACAACACGGCGACCAATCTGTGCATCGACTGGGCGACGATCGACGGCACGAACGCGATGCTGCGCGGGCTCGGCCTGTCGCAGACGACGCTGCGCCGGAAGATGCAGGACCAGGCGTCGGTGATCCGCGGCGACGAGAACGTCGCGAGCCCGCTGGAGGTCGTGCAGTTCCTCGAGATCCTGCACCGCGGCGAGCGGCTCAGCCGCTTCGTGTGCACCGAGACGCTCGCCATCTTGAAAAAGCCCAAGCGCGGCTACCTCGCTCCGGGCCTGCCGCAGGACATCGTGATCGCCAACAAGCCGGGCGGGATGGAGCGGGTCCGGTGCGACGGCGCGATCATCTACCAGAAGCGCCGGCCGTACGCGATCTGCGTCATGACCAAGTACGGCCCGCCGGATCGGAACGTCTCCGAGCAGTTCATCGCCGAGGTGGCGCGGACGGTGCACGGGTACCTCGAGACGCTGGACGTCACGAGCCCCTACGGACAGGGCGTGCCCGCCAACCTGCTCGGCTGAGTGACGATCGACGGAGATCGAGGAGGACGAGCGATGCGGGTCACGATCGTCGGATCGGGCGCGATCGGCGGGATCGCGGGCGCGTGGATGTCGATGGCCGGCGAAGACGTCACGTTCGTGGACGCGAATCGGGAGCACGTCGAACACCTGCGCACCCGGGGGCTCGTCATCGACGGCGGCCGCGGGGACCACCGGCTGCCGCCGCAGCGGGCGCTCACGCCGGACGAGCTCCGGGACCCCCTCGAGTGCGTCTTCCTTTCCGTGAAGTCCCAGCACACTCGAGCCGCCGTCGAGACGATCAAGCCGCTGCTCCGTCCGGACGGGTTCGTCGTCTCGCTGCAGAACGGCCTCGCCAACGAGGACGAGATCGCCTCGATCGTGGGCGCCGCGCGCACGATCGGCGCGCTGCCGGATTACGGCGGCGCGTACGTCGACCCCGGCCACCTCGAGTTCGTGATCGAGGGCCCGGTCTACGTCGGCGAGCTCGACGGTCGGATCACCCCGCGCGTCAGGGAGGTGCACCGCCTCCTCTCGCACGTGGCGGAGGCGGAGCTCCTCACCGACATCAAGGCGCGGATCTGGGCGAAGACGTGCTTCGGCGCGCAGATCGTCGCGAGCGCGCTGGTCGACGCCCCCTCGTACCTAGTGGTGGGCGAGGAGCGCGCCCGGCGCGTCGTCGGTCCGCTCGTCCGCGAAGCGCTCGAGGTGGCGTACGCGCACGGCGTCGACGTCCCCGGCGGGCCGTTCTTCGAGCCCGCGCTGTACTTCCCCAAGACGGCCGAGGATACGCGGCGGTTGTTCGCGTTCATGGACGAGGCCCAGGCCAAGCAGAGCGCGTACCGGCGGCAAGAGCAGCGGCCCGGCGGCCACACGTACATCAAGAAGGGGTCGGGCATCCACTGGGACATCGTCTACCGCAAGCGTAAGTCCGAGGTTCGCTGGAGCCACGCGCCGCTCGAGGACAAGGCCAGGGACGCCGGCGTCCCGGTGCCGCTCAACGGCCGGCTCCACCAGATGATCTACGAGATCGAGGATCACCAACGCGAGCTCGGCTGGCACAACTTCGATGAGCTGCGCGCGCTGATTCAGTCGCTCGGCAAAGACTACCCGTAGCGGTCATTCGGATCACATGGGGCGGCCGATGCAGATCACGATCGTGGGCGCGGGAGCCATTGGAGGGCTGACCGGGGCGTGGCTCGCGCTCGCGGGCGAGGACGTCACGTTCGTGGACACGAACCGCGAGCACGTCGAGCACCTGCGCACGAAGGGGCTCTTCGTCGACGGCGGCCGCGGCGACCACCGGCTGCCGCCGCAGCGGGCGTTCACCCCGGACGAGCTCCGGGACCCGCTCGAATGCGTCCTCCTGTCGGTGAAGTCCCAGCACACGCAGGACGCCGTCGCGGCCATCAAGCCCCTGCTGCGTTCGGACGGGTTCGTCGTCTCCCTCCAAAACGGCCTCGTGAACGAAGACCAGATCGCGTCGATCGTGGGCGCGGAGCGCACGATCGGCGCCCTCCCCGACTACGGCGGCGCCTACGTCGAGCCCGGTCACCTCGAGTTCGTCATCGAGGGCCCGGTCTACGTCGGCGAGCTCGACGGCCGCCTCACCCCTCGCGTGCGCGAGGTCCACCGCCTCCTCTCCGAGGTCGCGGAGTGTCACCTGTTGACCGACATCCGGGCCCGCATCTGGGCGAAGAAGTGCTTCGGGTCGCAGACCGTGGCGAGCGCCCTGATCGATCTCCCGTACCACGTCGTGCTCTCGGACGTCCGCGCCCAGCGCGTCACGGGCCCCCTGGTCCGCGAGGCGCTCGAGGTCGCCCGCGCCCACGGGATCGACGTCCCGAGCGGACCGTTCTTCGAGCCGCCGCTCTACTTTCCGACGACCCACGAGGACACCGCGCGGCTGTTTGCGTGGATCCGCGCCACCGTGGAGACGCAGGCCCGGTTCGCGATCGAACACCAGCGGCAGGGCACCCACACCTATGTGAAGCAGGGCTCGGGCATCCACTGGGACATCGTCTACCGCAAGCGCAAGTCCGAGGTCCGCTGGGGACACGGCCCGCTCGAGGAGAAGGCCGCGCAGATCGGCGTCCCGGTCCCTCTCAACACGAAGCTGCACCGGATGATCTACGAGATCGAGGACCACGAGCGGGAGCTCGGCTGGCACAACTTCGACGAGCTGTACGAGCTGATCCGCCGGCTCGGCAAGGCGCTGCCGTAGGGACGCGGGGCGCGCCGGCCGGGAGCCGAGGAGGAGCACACGGTGGCAGGATCCACGAGCATCATCAAAGCCGGACGCCTGATCGACGGGACGGGCGGTCTCCCGCAACGCGACATCGCGGTTGTCGTCGAGGGTAACCGCATCACGGACGTGCGCCCCGCGGCCACGCTCGGACCGGTGGGCGACCGCGTCGCGGTGTACGATCATCCGTCGCTCACCCTGCTGCCCGGGCTGATCGACGCGCACGACCACATCGCCCACCTCGGCATGGACCTCCGGCGGCGCATGAACACCGCGCCCAGCCTCGCGGTGCTGCAGACGGGGCGGTGGGCCACGGAGACGCTGATGGCGGGCATCACGTCGTTCCGCGACGCGGCGGGCGCGGACCTCGGCGTGAAGCTGGCGATCGAGCAGGGCGTCATCGCCGGGCCGCGGCTGTTCATCAGCCTCGTCATCATCACGCAGACGGGCGGGCACGGCGACCTGACCCAGCCGTGCGGCCTCGCCTCGGACTTTCCCCGGCTGCCCGGCGTCCCCGACGGGATCGCCGACGGGCCCGACGAGTGCCGCAAGAAGGTGCGCGAGGTCATCCGGCTCGGCGCCGACTGGATCAAGATCGCGACCACCGGCGGGGTCGGCTCGCCGCGCGGCGGACCGGCCACGCGCCAGTTCACGCTCGAGGAGCTCCGCGCCATGGTGGACGAGGCCCACGCCGCGGGCAAGGGTGTCATGGTGCACGCCCACGGTGGCGACGGGATCAAGCTCTGCCTCGAGGCCGGCGTGGACTCGATCGAACACGCCGCGGTCGCCGAGGAGGCCGACATCGAGCGGATGGCCCGCCTCGGCATCTGGCTCGTCCCGACGCTGAGCGTGACGGCGAGGATGAAAGAGCGGCTCGACGCCGACCCGCAGTCCCTGCCGTGGTATACGGCGGCGAAGCTGCCGCTGGTGTTCGACACGCAGCGACGCAACTTCAAGCGGGCGCTGGACTGCGGCGTCAAGATCGCGATGGGCACCGACGCGGGCGCGCTCGGCCACGCCCAGAACGCGAAGGAGCTCGTCTACATGACGGAGAGCGGCATGACGCCGATGCAGTCGATCGTGGCGTCGACGAGCATGGCCGCGGCACTGCTCGGCATGGCCGACTCGCTCGGTGCGGTGGCGCCCGGGATGCTCGCCGACCTCATCCTGGTGGATGGCGACCCGCTCGCGAACATCGCCGTCGTCGCGGATCCGCACCGCATCGCGCTCGTGATGAAGGACGGGATCGTCTACAAATCCCCGGCGCCCGCGTGGGCCGGGACGCGGACCGGGAGGATGTAGAATGCGGAAGTGGAGCCTCGCGCTGATGAGCTACAAGGAGATCGGCGCAATCCCGAAGGACGGGTCGGTGCTGCTCGTGCCGATCGGGTGCGTGGAGCAGCACGGCCCCGCCGGCTTCACCGGCGCGGACACGATCCTCGCCGAGTACGTCTGCCGGCGGACCGCGGAGGGTCTCGACGATGTCTACGTCGCGCCGCCGCTGTGGTTTGGGTACACGCCGTACACGGCGTTTCCCGGAACGGTGAGCCTGCGGCTCGATACGCTGCGCGCGGTCGTCCAGGACGTCGTCGGGGGATACATCGCGCACGGGTTCCGCCACGTCGTCATCGTGAACAACCACGGCCCGAACGAAGCCGCGATCGAGCCGGTCGCCGCGAAGATGCGGCAGCGGCACGGCGTGCTCCTGGCCATCCTGTACCCGTGGCGCCTCGCGAACCACGTCGCCCGCGACATCACCCCGAACGCCGACCAGGTCTTCGGGCACGGGGGCGAGCCCACGATCTCCGTCATGATGGCGCTCGCGCCGGACGCCGTGGCGCTCGAGGGGCACGCCGAGACTCGCGGGTACGTAGCGAGCGACGGGCCGATCTCGGTCGCGTCGTACCGGACCGGGAAGTTCCAGGGGTTCGAGATCGGCCTCTTCAACGAGGCGTCGGACGTGCTGCCGAGCGGCGCAAGCGGCGACTGGAGCGTCGCCTCGGAAGCGCGTGGCCGGCAGATCCTGGACCGCATGGTCGCGTACGCGCGCGAGTTCGTGCCGGCCTTCCTGCGCCTCAGCCAGGAGGCCCAGCGCCGCCGGGCCGCGGGGTCGGCGCGGGCGTGACCGCAGCCGTGACCCACGTCGTCAAAGCCGGCCGGCTGATCGAAGGCACCGGGGCCGCGGCGACGGGGGCGACCGCCGTGATCATCGAGGACGGGCTGATCGCCGACGTGCGCCCGCTCGACCGGCTGGGCGCGCTTCCGGCGGGCGCCCACGTGTATGACGGGTCGCGGTGCACGGCGATGCCGGGGATCATCGACTGCCACGACCACGTCGCGCACTTCGGGCTCGACCTGACGCGCCGCTTCCAACTGGCGCCGAGCCTGGCGGTGCTGCAGGTGGGCCGGTGGCTGGACGACACGCTGCGGGCCGGGGTCACGACCCTGCGCGACGCCGCCGGGGTCGACCTCGGCGTCAAGATGGCGGTCGACCAGGGCGTGATCGACGGGCCCCGGCTCCTCATCAGCCTGGTGATCATTTCCCAGACCGGCGGCCACGGCGATCTCACGCAGCCGTCCGGGCTCTCCTCGGATCTGCCGAGGCTTCCTGGGATTCCGGACGGCATCGCCGACGGCACGGATGGCGTGCGCCGCAAGGTCCGGGAGGTGCTGAAGCTCGGTGCGGACTGGATCAAGATCGCGACGAACGGCGGCGGCGGGTCGCCGCGCGGAGGGTACACGACCCGCCAGTTCTGTCTCGACGAGGTGCGGGTCATCGTCGACGAAGCGCACAGCAAGGACGTCCGCGTCATGGCGCACGCGCACGGCGGCGAGAGCCTCGACATGTGCCTCGCCGCGGGCGTGGACACGGTCGAGCACGGGGGGCTCGCCAGCGACCGCCAGCTTGAGGAGATGGCCCGCCGCCGGATCTGGCTGGTCCCCACCCTCAGCGTCACGCAGCGGATGGTGGAACGGATCCGGCGCGACCCGACGTCCGTTCCGGCCTACACCGCCGCGCGGGTGCCGGCGATGCTCGAGGAAAAGCGCAAGGTGTTCCGCCGGGCGCTCGCGCTCGGCGTGCCGATGGCGATGGGCACCGACGCAGGCGCGCTCGGACACGCCGAGAACGCGCGGGAGCTCGTCTACATGGTCGAGGCGGGGATGACCCCGATGCAGTCGATCGTGGCGTCCACCGGGGACGCCGCCCGGCTGCTCTCGATGGACGACCGCGTCGGCACGCTCAGGCCCGGGCGCCGGGCCGACCTGCTGCTCGTCGCCGGCGATCCACTCGACGACATCGCCGCCGTTGCGGACCCCGGCCGCCTCGCGCTGGTCATGAAGGACGGTCGCGTCTACAAGACGTTGCTCGACGGCCCCGCATCGGGAGCCGTGTAGCACGGGAATCACGGTACGAGACCCCAGGGGAGGGACAACGATGAGGACACGCGCGCGCACGATGACGGGGACGATCTGTACGATCGCATGGCTGGTTCTGGTCGCGGGCCTGATCGCGATCCCTGGGCCGCCGGCGGGCGCTGCGGCGACACCGGACACGCTCACGGTCGCGTATCCCCTGGAACCCGACACGCTGAACCCCTACGCCACGCACATTCCTGCGGTCGGAGACATGGGCTTGGCGGAGGGGTTCGTCACGAACGATGACAAGATGCGGTACATCCCGCTGCTGGCCCGACAGGTCCCGCTCCTGTCCAACGGCGGCGTGAAGCTGGTCGGCCAGAAGATGATCGTGACGTGGAAGCTCAAGCCGGGGCTCAAGTGGAGCGACGGCCAGCCGGTGACATCGGCGGACGCCCTGTTCACGTACAAGGCGATGATCGACACGACGTTCCGCGTTGACACGCGCCCGGGCTGGAACCTGATCGAGTCGGTGGACACGCCGGACGACCTGACCGTCGTCGCGACGTTCAAGACCCCGTACTCGGGCTACATCGTGAACACGTTCCGGTACCTGATGCCGAAGCACATCCTCGAGGGCCACGACCTGAACACCTACACCGCCTACAACCGGAGCCCCGTGCTCACCGGTCCCTACAAGGTCGAGTCGTGGCAGCCCGGGCAGTCGCTCGTCGAGGTCGCGAACCCGTACTACCGCGGCGCCGCGCAGGGGCTCCCGCACATCAAGCGGATCGTGTGGCGGTTTGTCCAGGACCCGAACACGCGGATCAACATGGTGAAGACGGGTGAGGCGCAGGTCGCGTGGCTCGTGCCGTTCGACCAGATCAAAGCGCTGCAGGCCACGCCGAACGTGAAGGTCGTCGTCTACCCGCTCAACGCGTGGATGCACTTCGACTTCAACCTCAAGCGGCCGATGTGGCAGGACGTCCGCGTGCGGCAGGCCGTCGCGTATGCGATCGACAAGCGCGGGATCGTGTCGAGCGTCCTCGGCGGCCTCGGCACGGCCGCGGGGCCGCCGATGACCCCGCTGACGTGGGCGTACGACGCGAAGGCGTACAGTCAGTACACGTACAATCCGGCCAAGGCGAAGCAGCTCCTCGCCGCGGCGGGCTGGACGCCGGGCGCGAACGGCGTGCTCCAGAAGGGCGGTCACGCGCTGACGTTCGAGAACTGCAATGCGACCGGGGACGCGACCCAGGACCGGGTCCAACAGGTCATCCAGGCCGAACTGCGCGCGGTCGGCATGGATATGCAGATCCACAACTACTCCTCGACCGTGTACGGGGAGATCCGGGTCACCGGCAAGTGCGACACCCTGTTCCACCGCTGGAAGATCGGCGCGCCGCCGGCGCTGTCGATCTTCTACTCGGCCGACGCGCTGCCGCCGAACGGCCTGAACGAAGACTTCTACGTGAACAAGGACGTGACGGACGTCATCAACCAGGCCGAACAGGAAATCGATCCCGCAAAAGCCAAGCCGCTGTTCTGGAAGGCGCAGGAGATGCTCGGGCGGGACGTGCCGACGATCCCCGTGTACTACATGGTCTCCGCCACCGCGACGAGCAGCAAGCTCGCCGGCCTCACCGGCAACCCCAGCAACGCCGGGGACGGGTGGAACATCGAGCAGTGGCGATACACGCAGTGACGGCCTGAGCCGCACCCCATCGACCCCAACGCGCCGCGAGGGAGCCGGTCTTCGGGCCGGCTCCCTCGCGCGTGGCGACCGCGCCGGGTCGCAGGCCGCACACCTGCCGCTACGCGATGACGGCGACCGTATCAAACACCACAGATGCCAGCGACGGATCTCCGCGCACCCGAGACTCGCGCAGCGCGTCCTGCCTGGCGATCCACCTCGTGAAGAGCCGCCACGCGATCTCCTGCGGAAGAACGACGAGCGCGTCCGGAGCGGGCGTATGTCCCAGATAGAGTCTCCAGGCTTCTGACTCCCGCACGAGCAGCCACTTGTCTCCCGCCGCTCCTGAAATCGCCATCTCGATCACCGTGTGCTCCGGAGCCTCCACCTTGCGATAGGCGCGGGGGAGCGCCCGCACAAACGTCTCCAGCGCGGGCCTGAGATAGCGGACGCTGCCGTAGCCCGGCTTCGCCACCGCATCGCGGATGTGCTGCTGATGATGCCACCGTTCGGTGTACTCACGAGCCACGTGCAGCCACGTGGGGGCCGGGTCCGGCCCCGCCCAGCTGACCGGCTCCGTCGGCGCGTCGGGGTCCAACGATTGGACGTAGTCGCTGACTTGGTCCCCGGTGAAGCGGAGGAGATCGCAGAGCAGGCGCGGACTGATCCGTCGCGCGGCGTCAACCCACGTGTCGTTGTGCGTCTTGAGAAACCGCACGAGTCCCTCGTAGTCGTCGATGCGAGCCCCGGCCGCCGCGTGACCGTCCCGCTGGCGCGAGAGGAGCCCCACGTCCACTCCGAGCAGGTGCAACGCCACCTCTCTCACCGACCAGGATTTCCGCGGGACGGGCGCGGCCCACTCCCCGGTGTCCAGCCCGGTCAAGAGCTCCAGGAGCCCAGTCAGGAGTTCAGGGAAGAGATGAGCGGTGACGACAGGCCGTAGCGCCCGCCTCGACGTCTCGTCGCTCACGGGACCACCGGTCGCGCGCTGCCGGTCTCGCCGCGCAGGTGTTCCTCGAAGAACGCGAGCGCCCGCCGCCACACGCCGGGGTGCTCGCGCCGGGCAAACCCGTGGTCCGCTTCCGGCACGAGCACGAGTTCCACACGACGGCGGGCGGCGGCGAGCGCATCGGCCATCGCCACGCTCTGCGCCGTCGGCACGCGGGTATCTCGATCGCCGTGGATCAGCATCACCGCGGCGGTGATGGAAGCGGCGCGGTCGACGGGCGATCGCACCCGCGTCCCGCCGGGGGTGCAGACACGCGGCACGTAGACGTCCCGGATCGCCGGAAAGGACGTCGTCTCGCGCCACGCATCGATGTCGGTCACCGGATAGTACGCGACCACCGCCTTCACCGACGCCGACCGCGCCGCAGTCAACAGCGCCACCTGCCCCCCCTGGGAGAACCCCAGGAGCCCAAGACGGGCAGGATCCACACCGGGTCGCGACGCGAGCCAGTCGAGGGCCGCGGCGATGTCGTCGGGCTGGCGCAACCCGCCGTCGTCCTCGCCGCCGGACCCCGGCCATCCGCGCAGGGACAGCGCGAGCGCGGCGTATCCCTCCGTCGCAAGTTCGCGAGCGACGCCCGCCACGTCCAGGGCAGCCCAGACGCCAGGCGGCCTCCACCCGTGCAGCACGATCACCGCGGCCGACGCGGCTCGACCCGGCGCCGCGGGAGGAAACAGCCATCCACTCAGCACCACCCCGGCGCCCGGCACGGTCACCAGGGCGCCGGCCAAGCGTGGGACACGGGGGGCGGTGCTGTCCATGGAGTCACTCCGGCGCATGCTCGACCGACGCTGCGCTGTGGTACGGTTCTTCCTGCAGGACGAACCTGCCTCTTTGGGGGCCGGACGGCGCTTTCTCCTGGAGGATCGCCATGCGAGCGCGCTTCTGCATGCAGTGCGCCGCGCCGCTGACGCCGGTCGGCGGCCGCGGCGTAAAGACCTGCCGCCGGTGCGGATGGACATACTGGAACAATCCCAAACCTACGGCCTCGCTCGTGATTGTGGACGGGGCGCGCGTTCTGCTCGCGAAACGAGCGATCCCTCCGTTGCAGGGGCACTGGGACCTCGTCGGCGGGTTCGTGGAGCCGGGAGAAACGGCGGAAGACGCGGCACGGCGTGAGGCACGGGAAGAACTGGGCGTCGAGGTGGAACTGCAGGGGACGCTTGGCACCTTTGCCGGAACGTACGGGTCCGGAGGAATCGCCACGCTGGACGTGTGCTACATTGCCCGGATCGCCGACGGGACTGCCGATCTCACCGCGGGCGATGACGTCGCCGATGTCGCATGGATGCCAATGCGCAGGTTGCCGAGACGCACCGTCCGAACGGCGCGCGCCGCCGTGAGCCGGCTGCGGGGGCTCCGCTGGGCGAGGTGATCAGTCCCTCGGCGCCGGCTCCTACCCGGGGGGCGTCAGCGCCACAGCGGCTTCTGCGGTCAATAGTAGGAAGGTGAAGGTCTCCTGCAGGTACAGGCGCACGACGGCGTCCGCATGGCTGGCGTAGCCGATCGACATATCCTGGCCGATGTGCAGATCGAAGTCGCCGCCGCGGGTGGTCAAGACAAACGCTCCGGCAATCGCCGGGGCCCAGATGATCTCGCCGTCTAGGAGACGTTTGACGTGCTGCAGCACGGGGTAGCCGTGGTCACTGGCCTGGCTGACGCCGGTGTAGGCGTCGGCGCTCAGCAGCACAGAGTACGGGCCGTTGACGCCGGCGAGACGCAGCTGGGTTACCGCCCGAGCGATCGCGCTCGGATATTCGCGCGCATCAGCGGGGAGGGGCATCACCGGGTGGCTGGTGCCCCGTCGGATGCCTCCGATGCCGACGGGAGCGTAGCCTTCGAAGACGGCCCGGTCCTCCGCAAAGGCCATCGTGCGCGCAGCATCCTTGAGCGGCTGCCAATCCGAGTCGTTGGCGCCGCGTTCCACGTCATCGATCGCCCGGCGATCCAGTTCGAACGGGACACGCAGCTCCACGAGCGCCGTCGCGTCGCGCTGCCAGGCGTGGATACCCTCCCCCGGAGCTTCGACAGGCCGAAGATGGCCGGTGCCGACGGCGGAAAAGGCGACGCCGTTAGGCCCGTGCACGTCGACCACCCGTCGTGCCGCAAGGTGGCGCTTGAGCGTGCGCGACGCTTCCTGCTCGATCTGAGCCCACGCGGCGTCGGAGATCGGGGCAAGTTCGCGGTGCAGGTTATTCATCTCGGGAGTCTCCTTTGAGGGAACCGATGCCGAGCGATCCGTCGCGCGATGGCGGTGCCGACTCGGGCGCAGACGGCGAGGACGGACCTGGTGGCGGCGCCGCGACGGCAGGCTCGCCGCCGGACACGTTCTCCAGGAACGTCACGGACGGGACGAAGAACAGCGTCCCGGTGACGGCGCGACTGAAGTCCAACAGCCGGTCGTAGTTGCCCGGTGGACGGCCGACGAACATGTTCACCAGCATCTGCTCGATCCGGTGAGGCGAGCGCGCGTACCCGATGAAATACGTACCGAATTCGCCCTTCGCCGCCTCGCCGAATGGCATGTTGTCGCGGAGGATCTCGAGCTGGACCCCGTCTTCCACGATCGTCGTGAGCGCGTTGTGCGCCGCGGTGGGCTTGACGGCGTCGTCGAGCTCGATGTCGGAGAGCTTCGTCCGGCCGATGATGCGCTCCTGCGCCTCGGTCGACAGCGCGTTCCACCCGCGGAGGTCGTGGAGATACTTCTGCACGATCACGTAGCTGCCGCCGGCGAACGCCGCGTCCTCGTCGCCGATGATGGTGGCGTCGATCGCCGCCTGATCCCTGGGGTTCTCCGTCCCATCGACGAACCCGATCAGATCGCGGTCGTCGAAATAACGGAAGCCGTGCGTCTCGTCCACAGGGGCCACCGCATCGCCGAGGCGCGCCGTGATCTGCGTCGCCAACTCGAAGCAGAGGTCCATGCGCTTCGCGCGGATATGAAAGAGGATATCGCCGGGCGTGGAGACCGCGCGGTGCGGCCGGCCGGTGACTTCCCGGAACGGATGGAGCTCCGCCGGCCGCGGTTGCCCGAAGAGCCGGTCCCACGCGTCGGAGCTAAACCCCACCACGCAGGACAGGTCGCCTTCGATGTCACGGAATCCGACCGCGCGCAGGAGCGCGCCGAGATCTCCGCAGAGCGCCCGCACCGCCGCGCAGCTCTCGACCCCCGGGTTCACGGTCACCACCAGAAAGATCGCGTCGCGCGTGAGCGGCGCCACCACCGGTTGCGGGGTGGCGTGTCCCGCCCGTTCCGCGCCGCCGGCGCTCACGCGAGGAGCCTCCATCTCGCGGCGCCCAAGCGATGCGCGCGAACGGCAATCTCGCAGGGGGTGCGTCTCTCCATCTGTCAGTCCCTTCCGTCGCGCCGGCGAGTTCCCAAGGGCGAGAGTGCCGCTTCGAGATCAAGCCGAAGCGAGTGTTCGCCGTCGATTCATCGCACCCTTGGCGCGTTCTCGACCGTCGGGGCCCCCCGCGGAGCGCGCCACCCGGTATGCTCATTGCGCGGTGGTGTGAGTAGTCGACTCTCCTCGAACCAGACGACCTTGACGTCTGAACTGTCTAGAGCACTGCTCGACCGGGCGGTGGCACTCCTCGTTCGACACGATTCACTGTCGCAGGAATGCAGTGACGGCTCGTGCGACGAGCTCGGGCGCGAGCCGACCCGCCATATGCCCTTGCCCGACGAGCGTCGTCACATGGCCATGCTGAAGTACTTGACTGAGCGCCGCTGTGGCATCCCTGAGGTGCTTCGCACTTTCACTCCCGACCAGCAGGAGGGTGGAGGACGTCAGCGCACTGTAACGGTCGACGCTCGAGCTGAGGCCGTCGATGGCTTCCACTTCACGAGTCCATGTGGGAGTACGCGACCGCAACTGCGGCCAAATTGGCGCCGTGCGCATTCCCGCGATTTGCCCGGCCGACAATCCGACGAAGCGCGTCAGGCCGATTTCAAGAGCCTCATCCAAGCGGCCCGTGGCGACGGCGGCCCGATATTCGCCAAGATGTTCACCCGCGACCCGCCCACCGACGGGAAGCGGAGGTTCGTACAAGATAAGGTGCGGCACCACGACGCGCATCGCCGTTTCGAGGGCACAGATCGCACCGAACGAGTGTGCGAGGAGATTTGCTGCGCGCCCCGCGGCCACGAGCACCGCGGTGATGTCGTCACACTCTCGCTCGATCGCGTAATCCGGCGCGTCACCGCTCAACCCTCGCCCGCGCCGATCCATCACATAGCAGGTGAAGTGATCGGCCAGCAGACTCGCCACGGTGAGCCAATCTTCACGCGTCGACAGGCTGCCATGAACCACTACCAATGCCGGTCCCGATCCGAGCCGGGTGAAGCCAACCCGCGTTCCATCGGATGAGCGCACGAATTCGTCGACTCGGGGCGCGTGTCCTGATCGGAGGTCGTTGCCCGCCATTCTACCCGAGATTCCCATCGATGATTGAAGTCGAGTCGATTCGAGCGTTCGCCGCCGGCCCGCAGTCCCCCTTCGCACGTTCCCGACCGTCGGGTGACACGCGCGGAATCCAGGACTCGCCACAGCCGACGGCCTCTGAATCTGGATGTTGGTCTCCAGTTCGCGGTGTGTTTCAGAAACCGTCCGACCGCCGAGTCCAGGGTTGGTCGGGACGGGTGATCGCCGGCAGCGGCCGGAGACTCTCCATGACCCAGTGCCCGGTGCGTCCGCTGCCGTCGCCCCGTTCGGCGGCAGGAAGCGCGGACGCGCGTCGGTCCCACCGGTTGTGCGCCGGCGTCCGCGCGTCTCGGACGTCCAACCAGAACGCCTGATCGCACTCGGCGCAGCGCACGAGATAGATCACGTCACGCTCCTCTACACCGAGACGACGACGTACTCTCCTTCGACGCGCACCGGATACTGTCGCAGCTTGATACCGGGGTAGGCCAGGCAGCGGCCAGTCGTGATGTCGTATTCGAGCGAATGCCAGGGGCACGTCAGGATCGCGCCCTCGCGCACCCACGCCCGCCTCCACTCCGTCTCGGCGTTCGCGATCAGGGTCCCGGTTACGCGCCCCTCGCACAGGGGTCCGAACTGGTGGGCGCACACGTTCGGCAGCGCGTAGTACCGGCCGTCCACGTTGAAGACACCGATCTCGATGCGCCCGCTGCGGACGACGCGGCGCGCACCGGAAGGGAACTCGCTGACCCGGGCGACCGTCACGTCGGCCATCACGCGCCCGTCTTCGGGGACTTGGCGGGGGCCGGGATCCCGAACAGCCGGAGGGCGTTCTCGCCCATGATCCGGCGTTTCGTCTCGGGCGCGAGCGGCAGGTCGAACACGTGACGCGGGTGGTCGAAGTCGTGGTGCGGCCAATCGGAGGCGAACAGGATGTGATCGTCCCCGATGACCTCAATCGTCGCCGCGAGGTGGCGCGGGTTCTCCGGCTCCTCGACAGGCTGCGTGGCGAAGTACATCTGTTTGACGTACGCGCTCGGCCGGTCCTCGAGGAACGGCACCTCGCGGCGGCTCTCGTTGTATTCCTTGTCCAGCCGCCACATGATGAACGGCACCCACGAGATCCCGGCCTCGGTGAAGCACACCTTGAGCTTCGGGAATCGCACCGGCACCCCGGTCGTCACCATGCTGATCAGGTTCGCCATCATCGCGAACGTATGCCCGACGGTGTGCCGGGCGAGCGCCGTGTCGAACTGCTCCACGTTGAACGGGAACACCGGGAACACGGCAGACACGCTGTGCAGCATCACGGGCAGGCCCGCGGCCTCGGCCGCGGCGTAGATCGGGTCGTACTTCCGGTGGCCCCACAGCGGGTACACCGCGGACGTCGGCAGATAGACCGCCACGACCTTGGGATCCGCACCGTACTTGTCGATCTCCCGCGCCGCGTCGACGGGATCCTGGGGAGCCGCGACGAGCGCGCCGTAGAGCGAGGGCTCCACCGCAAGCCACTTCTCGAGGAGCCAGCGGTTGTACGCACGGCCGAGGGCGGCCGCGTAGTCGGCGTTCGGCAACTGCGCCATGAGCAGCAGATGGTCGGGGAACAAGATCCCGATGTCCACCGAGATCGCGTCGAGCTCCTCGCGCATCTTCGCCGCGGTCGGGGTGGTCCGTCCGTGCAGGCCGCCCGGAAACGGCGGGTCGAGGCCCAGGCTCGGCGAGTACCCGCCGTAACTCAGGTAGCGCGACGGAAGGGTCGCCTGCAGTTCCAGAGACCGCCGCCACGGCATGTCACAGTACGGAGCGAGCGCTCCGGGTGGGTCGTCCGCGTGGATGTCGACGTCGACAACGACGACATCGCTCAGCTTCGTTCGTGTGTTCGACGGCGATGGGCTATCGGCCACGGAACGCACCTCCGAATCGCCACCCTGCATCCATCCCGACGAGGCCCACGCCCGGCACCCTCGTCGATCGGTGGCCCAGATATCAGTCTAGCAAAGCCTGCCGGGAGTCGAACGTGGCGTCAGGTCTCGCGGACACCGAGGCCCCGCGGCACGTCCACTAGGCACGCGGCGGGGGCGTGGCGCCCGGCGGCGTCAACCTCGGCGTGTACGGGGCGTTCGTGCGGCCGCAGTGCGAGCCGCCGCTGACCTCGAGATTGGCACCGGTCACCCATCCGAGGCGGTCGGACGCGAGCGCAAGCACCGCCTCCGCGACGTCGGTCGGCACGCCGGTCCGGCCGAGCGGGGTCATGTCGATCATCAGGTTCAGATATGGGTGCCCTGCCTCGCCGTGCCGCAGCGCCGTTGGGGTAACCAGCCCGGGCGAGATGGCGTTGACGCGGATACCGTGGGGGCCCAGTTCCGTCGCGAGCACGTGGTTCAGCATGTTGATCGCCGCCTTCGAGCCGCAATAGGCGGACGAGCCCGGCCGGCCGGACGTCGCGGCCCCCGAGGACAAGTTGATGATGACACCCCGTGCCCGACGCGCGACCATCTGACGCGCCGCGGCCCGGCACGCCAGGAAACACCCCTGGGTGTTGACGGTGAACGCCGACTGCCATGTGGCCAGGTCCATCTCCAGCACCGGCATGTTCGGGGAGTTCCCGTGACTCGTCACCAAGATGTCCACTGGCCCAAGCGACGTTGTGATCTCCGCGAGCATGCGGTCCACGTCCGCCTCGACGCTCACATCCCCGCGGAGCGCGACACCGCGACCTCCCCCAGCCCGCATGGCCTCGAGCGACTGCGTCGCGGCGTCCCCGTTCAGATCGCAGATCCCGACGGAGGCTCCCTCTCGAGCGAACGCCGCGGCGATCGCCCGCCCGATACGTCCGCCCCCGCCCGTCAGCCACACAACCTTGCCGGCGAATTCCATCTTCTCCCTCCGATGTACGACCGGTCCCTTCGAGAACCGCGCGCAACGGTTCGGGGATCTCGTCGCACTACGTTATCAATTCATCTGCGCTCTCCACAAAGACTTCAATATTGGCCTTCGCGCGCTTTGGACCCTCGTGCCACCGACTTGCCCGAGGCGCCGTCGCCTCTTTTCGGCAGGACGCGACTCCAAAGGAAGGCGGACTGCGAGGTCGACTCCTTGCCGCGGCGCCCCACGGCGGACGGCCAGGGAAGATCGACATCCCTGATCGAAGGATCTATCTGGGGAACGCTTCGGATGACGCCGCGGCCGGCGGGGACGTGCGGCACGGCCGGGTCACTCCGGGCGAGTCAAGGAGGTGGACAGTGGCCAAGCACCGGCTGGATGAGATGTCCTGGAAAGAAGCCGAAGAGGCGTTCAAGAGGTCCGACACCGCGATCATGGCCGTGGGCACTCTGCATTCGCACGGCCCGACGCCGATCGGCATCGACACGAGCTCGGTGGCGTGGATCGCCGACGAGGTCGGTAAGCGGACCGGGCTGGTAACGCTGCCGGCGGTCCCGTACGGCGAGAACGACAAGATGGCACACTACCCCGGTTCGATCACCATCAGCCAGGACGTAATCGAGGCGGTCTACACCGACATTTGCGAGAGCCTCTACGACAACGGCGTCCGCAAGGTGATCTTCCTCAACGGCCACGGCGGCAACCGGGAGCCGCTCATCCGGACGGGCCGCAACGTGCGGGAACTCGGCATGCTGATCGCGGTCTTGGAATGGTGGAACATCGGCAAGAAGATCGCGCCGAACGCGTTCCCCGAAGGCACCCACATCTGGGAGCTCGCCGTGGCGCTGGCGGTCAGCGGCGCGCACATCGCGGATGTGAGGCCCGGCGGGTACAAGGGCGAGTGGGGCGTGAACCCGCCGATGCGCCAGCTGTTTGGAGACAAGATCAAGCCGCTCGGCTTCAGCAACTTCGAGTATCAGAGCGCCCCGGTGATCATTCCGGTGGATTCCTGGGACGTAGACGTGGAGAGCGCGCCGGAGGTCGACAAGGCGGCGCTCGAGGCGCTGAAGCGGAGGGGCGAGGAGTCGCTCGCGCGCATCGTCGACCACATCGTGGCCTTCGCGAAGGACTTTCAGAAGCTCGACCCGGCCAAGGCGCTCCAAACGGCGTAGCGAGGACGATGGGCGGCGAGAAAATCCCGAAAGCCGCGTTGGCGCTGATCTCGGGCAGCGCCAGCTGGGGGCTCAGGTTTCCGGACGATCTCCGCGAGCCGGGCGTGCGCGTGGTCGAGCGCGGCCTCAGCTTCGATACGCCGTGGGGACGCACCGAGCGGTGGCAGCTCATCGAGTTCGACGGCGGCGTGACCGAAGACGGCCGCACCCGTCTCGCGCTGAACGTGTTCTCGCACGGCTGGCCGCTCGACGCCGTCGACCACTCGGCGCATCGTCGAGTCTTCTGGACTCTGGCGCAGGCGGGCGTGCGCAAGGTGCTGGCCGACAGCACCTGCGGCTCGATCAACCGGGCGCTGCAACCTCGGGACTTCGTGGTCACCAGCGACGTGCTGGACCTGGGCCAAACCACGTACTCGACGCTGCCGGGGCGATTCGCGTACGCGTGCCGCGGGAATCAGCTCGTGTGCCCCAGCCTGGGCCGCACGCTGGAACGCACAGCCCGGCGGCTATGGCCCGCCCCCGACCGCGTGTACGGCATGGCCAACCGGCTGGTGATGGCGCATACATGGGGGCCGCGCTTCGAGACCCCCGCCGAAGCCCGCGCGCTCCAGTCGCTCGGCGCCGACGCAGTCAACCAGAGCATCGCTCCGGAGGCCACCAACGCGCGCGAGATCGGCGCGTGCTTCGTCAGCGCGTCGTACGTGACCAACTACGTCGACGGCGTCATCCCGGAAGAGTGGGGTGCGTTGGACACGATCCACGAGGAGCTGGGCGCGACCGCGGCGCGCATCAGCCTGCGCACGATCGCGCATGCCGAGCTGACCGACGACTGCGGCTGTGGCGGGTATCGGAAGGTCAGACCCGCTGCGTACGGGGTGAACGCCCAAGCCAGCGGACAGGACACCTGACCGGGCTCGAAGCGTTTCGACTTCGACGCACGCTCGTCAGGTCTGCGCCGCGAGTGGATTGAGAACCCGGAGACCCGGAAAGCGCTCGAAGTCTCGGTCGCTCGAGCAGAGCGTCGCCCCGTGTTCGATCGCCAGAGCGGCGAGATGAGCGTCAGTCACCGCGGGGCCTCTCGCGTGCACGCGAGTGAGAAGGTCCTGCAAAATCGTCCAGTGTCGCTCTCCCGGCTCCACAATCGTCACCATCGGCTGCGCCAACCAGTCGGAAACGATTGGGACGGCCTCGCGGATCGTCAGCGGATGTTCGAATGCCCGCGGGTTCGTCGCAATGCGCAGAAACGCAAGGATCGTCGCCCACGCGAGACACACTGGATCCGTATGGGAGAGCACCTCCTCCAGCCAGTCCCGCGCGCGCACATGGTGTTCGAACGCGGGGTTGTACGCGTACAACAAGAGGTTGACGTCGACGAGGATCACTTGTGAAGCGGACCTTCCAATTGCTCCACCAGTTCACTCGTCTTGTCGTAGTCGAGGCCCGGCCGCAGCCCGAGCGAGCGTGCCTTCACGGTGAATCGTTGCGCAGGCCTATTCACGCGGCGCGCCGTCAGACCAAGACGGATAAACTCGTTCACGACCTCCTTGAACGATCGTCCCGATCGTCGCACTTCGTCCTTGAGCCTCGCGGCAACGTCCTCGTCTAATGTGATTGTTGTTCGCACATCATGATGCTAATATAGCAGCATCATGATGTCAACACGCACCCCCGTAGCGTCTAACCGTCTGTCGGCATGTGCAGGTACATGGACTGCAGCGCGACTCGCCCCGGGCCGGTGAAGCGGTTCCAAAAGAGGTTGCCGGCGCTCGCGAACAACCCGGTCGAGACCTTCTGAAAAATGGTCTGCATCTGCACGGTACGGTCCTTGTAGATCCACCCCCCGGGCTCGATGTCGATCTGTTCTCCGGCGCCGAGCGTCAGGGAAAACACGTTGCCGTATCCGTGGAGCCAGAGAATGCCATCGGATTTTGTACACGTGAAGGTGTCGATGAAGAACCCCGTTCCCCCGAAGAGGACGTTCGCGGCCCCTTTGACCCGGTTGAACGTGTAGTCCATGGCGTCCGTGGCCGCGAGGAACTGATGTTCCCGAACGTCCACGGCCTCGCCCGGCTTCATGTGGAGGGCGAAGACGTGCCCGGCGCCGTCCCGGCTGAACGCGATGCGGCCGGCGCCCTGCGTCTGCGTCACGAACACCGGCATGCCGGCGAGGACGCGTTTGACCGCACCCCGAAGAGGCTTGATCGCGATGTTCACGGCCGGGTCCTTCCACAACAGGATGTGATGCTCGAAATAGACCGGCATGCTGCCCAGCTCTACATGCAGCACCGGAACGAGCTCACCTTCGATGTGATACGTCACGCCTCCGAACGTCTCGTCGCGCGCCTGGGTCGGCAGGATCACAGGAACAGGCATGCACACCCCTCCATGAACCGAATCGATCGGGCACCTGTATACTGCTTGCCCGATGGCGCATCGACGTAGACGCGGAGCCGCGTCGCGGGGACGCGGCTCCGTTACGTGAGGCGTCGCGCAGAATGTTCGGCTACCGCCAGTAGCCGGCCACCCGCACCCAACCGACCGTCCGGCGGGTCCAGTATCCAGGCACCCAGTGCGCCGTCCGCCACGGCGTCCGCTGCCAGCGACCCGGCGTCCACACCCACTGCCTCGCGTCCCACCGCCAGTCCCCTTTGATCCAAATGGCATCTGGACCCGGCTGCCGACCGATCACCTCGACGCGAGGGGGCGGCGGAGGGTTTTGCGTGACGGCATATCCCCCCCAGTAGCCTCCGATCCATGTCCATCCCGCGGAGCGATGCTCCCAACGGCTCGAAACCCAGACCGCACCGGGAAACGGCACCGCGTCCCACCAACCGGACGTCCACACCCACCCGCCGGCGTACCGCCAGTGGCCCGCGATCCAAACAAACCCCGGACGGGACGGCGGTGGCGGTTCGCGCCGGGGCGGCGGCGGTGGAGCCACGACCACCTCCACAACCGGTGGAGGGACAACGACCTCAACGATCTGGGGAGGCGGCGCGATCGCAGCCGGTCGGGGCGGAGGCGGCGCCGGGGTAGACGGACCGTAGCGCACCGACGGCGGCAGGGCGGAGGTCTGGCTGATCGTGACCGTCGTCGTTGCCGCGTTCCAATCGACGCGCACCCCCAGTGCCTCGCTGACGAAGCGCAACGGAATCATCGTCCGCCCGTCCACGAGCACCGGCGGCGTGTCCAGTGTCCGCGCCGCTCCGTTGACCGTCGCCTGGGAGGATCCGATCTGAAGCGCCACACTGGTATTCCCGCGTTGTGCCAGCACGGTCTGCGTACCGCCGTCCCAGGCGACGACGGCCCCCATCTGTTCGAACAGTCCCCGCAAAGGCACGAGCACCCGCCCCGCGGCGATCACCGGGGGCACGTCGAGGCTCGCGAGCCGGCCGTCGACGTACACTCTCACGTAGGGTGCCGGGACGATCGCCTGCGCCGCGGCGCTAGTGACCAGGGTCATCACCAGCACGACGGCGAACCATCCGCCGGCACGCGCGCGCCTGCCTGAACTCCATCTCATTGACAACACCTCCACCCCCCCAAGCGCCCGCGTCGGCAAGAGAGGTTCCCCGAGAGCCCGGCGAGCACCATCGCCCGACACGATGGGACCCAGCGGCGTGCACGCACTCAGCGCCGACGAACGCTGGCGCGCGGCCCTCGGTTTCGATGGTACACTGGGGGCCAGGAGCGATGACGTGGAACCCGTGATCCGCGCCTTGGACCTGAGTTTCGCCATGTTCTGGGAGATCCTGTGGCCGCTGATCCTCGGGTTCGCCCTGTCGGCGGCCGTGCAGGCGTTTGTCTCCAAGAGAGACATGGCGAGGCTCCTCGGCGACGACTCCGGGCGGTCGATCGCGCTCGCGAGCCTGTTCGGCTTCGCGTCCTCCTCCTGCTCGTACGCGGCCGTAGCGCTGGCGCGGTCCCTGTTTGTCAAAGGCGCCCACTTTACCGCGGCGATCGTGTTTCAGTTCGCCTCCACGAACCTCGTGATCGAACTCGGAATCATCATGGCGGTGCTGCTGGGTTGGCAGTTCACCGCGGCGGAGTTCCTCGGCGGCCCGTTCATGATCGTCCTGCTGTGGCTGATCTTCCGGCGCACGCTCACGCGCGCCCGCGTCGCCGCGGCACGGGCGCAAGCCGGACGTGGTCGCCGGGGCCGCATGGAAGGCCACGCCGAGATGGACATGGCGGTGGTCGACGCCCGCCCGATCCTGGTCCGGGCCATCTCGGTCGACGGCCTGACCGCGATGAGCCAATACTTCGTCATGGACTGGGCGGCCGTGTGGATGGACGTCGCCGGCGGGCTTCTCATCGCGGGCGCCCTCGGGGCTTGGGTGCCGGCTGAGTTCTGGCGGCGCTTCTTTCTGACGGGCGACCCGCACCTGGCCTTCGTCTGGGGGCCGGTCGTGGGCCCGCTCGTCGCTATCGTGTCGTTCGTGTGCTCCGTGGGCAACGTGCCGTTGGCGGCGATCCTATGGAACGGCGGCATCAGCTTCGGCGGCGTGGCCTCGTTTGTCTTCGCCGATCTCATCATCCTGCCGATCCTGGACATCTACCGGCGGTACTACGGCGGCGCGATGGCGTGGTATCTCCTCGTCACGTCGTACGCGGCGATGGTGGCGGCGGGATGGGTGGTGGAACTGATCTTCGGGGCGATCGGGTGGGTGCCGCGCACGCGCCACGCGCTCGTGCTCGAGGCCCACCTCGCGTGGAACTACACGACTGTCCTCAACCTCGTCTTTCTGGCGCTGGCCGCGGTCTTCGCCTGGCGGTTCCTGCGCACCGGAGGTCTCGAGATGCTGCGCATGATGAACCGGCCGATGCCCCACCACGAGACCGCATAGCCCTCGACCTCCGCGACCGCAGCGCCGAAGTCGAGGCGCCGCGGCGTTCCGAACCGCCGCGGCGCCTCGATCGGTCCCCGACCGCCTGCCTACCGGCTCTCGCTGACCTGCCCGTAGAAGGCGTCGACGCTCGGCCCTTGCACCGCCAGTTTGCCCGCGGAGTACCCGCCGTCCACGCACAGCACCTGGCCCGTGACGAACCGCGCCCGGTCGGACGCGAAGAACAGCACGGCGTCGGCGATCTCATCCGGCGCCGCGAGGCGGCCGAGCGGCACCTGCGCGATGAACGCGCGCTGGTACTCCGGGGTCTGCATCGAGCGCGAGATCCCCGCGATGTTGGTCAGCCCGGGAGACACCACGTTGACCGTGACCCCGTGCCGCCCCATTTCCATCGCCAGCACGTGGGCGAGCTGGATCTCGCCCGCCTTCGACGCCGCGTGGGGGCCGCCCCGGACGCGCGCGTTGTTGCCGGAGGTGGAGCCGATCAGGATGATGCGGCCGCCCTGTTTCTGCGCGATCAACCGGCCGCCGACCGCCCGGCTCAACAGGAACGCGCCCCGCAGCTGCACGTCGATCTGAAGATCCCACTCTTCGTCGGACAGATCGACGATCTCCTTATGCACCCCCACTCCGGCGCCGTGGACGAGGATGTCGACGCGCCCGCACTGCTCCACGACGCGGTCCACCATCGCGTTGACCTGGCCGCTGTCCCGCACATCGGTGTGGATGAAGCGCACGTCGCAGCCGCGTGCCGTGAGATCCCGCACGCCGGCCTCGGCCCGCTCCGCGTCGATGTCCGCGATCACGGCGCGCGCTCCGTCCTGCGCGAGCCGCCGCAAGATGACACTCGAGACCCCCTGCGCCGCCCCCGACACGATGGCGACCTTCCCTGAGAACTCTCCGGTCATGACCACCCTCCCCTGTCAGCCGATTCGGTTTTTGAACACACCGCCGTCGCGCATCACGAGGACGATCCGGTCGACGTCCTGGAGCACCTCGACGTCATCCAGCGGATCGCCGTCCACTGCGAGGAGGTCCGCGCGCATGCCCGGCCGGAGCGTGCCGGTGTCCGGGACGGCGCAGCATCCCGCGGCCACGGAGGTGGCCGCGCAGATCGCCTCCATGGGGCTCATGCCGTATTCCACTAAGAGGCTCAGCTCGCGGGCGTTCCCGCCGTGCCGCAGCCCGCGGGAGTCGGTGCCGGCCGCGATCCGCACCCCCGCGCTGTGCGCGCGGGCGAACGCCCCCTTCTGCAGCGGCGCGATCTCTGCGGCCTTCTGGACGCTGTACGGCGACAGGGCCCCCGGCTCGGCCGCCATCTCCAATCGGACGCGCATGTTCAGCAGGGTGGGCACGAGATACGTGCCCTGCCGCACCATCGTCGCGACGTCCTCCTCGTCGAGCGGTCCGAGATGCTCCACGGAGTGCACGCCGGCGCGCAGCGCGTTCTTGAGGCCCTCACCGCCGTACGCGTGCGCAGCGACGGGCCGGCCGAACGCGCGCGCCTCCTCGACCACCGCGCGGACCTCCTCGAAGGTGAACTCGCGCGTCAGGACGCCGCTGATCCGCGAGCTCACACCGCCGGTCGTCGCGATCTTGATGAAGTCCGCGCCGGCACGAATCAGCCGTCGCGTCAGCAGCCGGAGGGGCTCCACGCCGTCGCCGACCCCGTCCGGCGTCCCCGGCAGCCGCAGGAGTTCGGTGTGAAACCCGACCGCGTTCGTGTAGTCGGAGAGGCCCGCCGTCTGCGTGATGATCGCAAGACAGATGAGCGCACGCGGCCCGGGCAGCACGCCTTCCTCGACCGCCATCTTGAGCCCCAGGTCGAGGCCGCCGGGGTCCCGGACCGTGGTGAACCCGGCCTGCAGCATCCCACGCATCGTCTCCGCGACGCGGAGCACGTGCAGCGACGGCGGGGTCCCGCTGCGATCCGCGAGACTGCGCGGCGGTGTCGCCAGGTGATCGTGGCAGTCGAACAGTCCCGGCATCACGGTGAGCCCGCCGGCGTCCACCACCCGCGTCCCCGGCGGGCGCCTGACCTGACTCCACGGCCCGACATCGGTGATTCGGGCCCCGGCGACGGTGACGGCCTGGTCGCGCAGGGCCGCGCCGGCGCCGTCCAGGAACGTGCCGCACCGGATCACCACGGGAACAGCGCTTGCGCCCATCTCTCAGCCTCCGATCCTATCGATCTTCGCGCCACACGTGGGCGCGGATCCTACAACTTCAGCCGCGGGTCGAGCGCGTCCCGCAGACCGTCCCCGAACAGGTTGATCGCCATGACGATGACCACGATCGCGAGCCCGGGGAACGTAGACAGCCACCAGGCCGTGCTCATGAACGACCGCCCCTCGCTCAGCATCGCCCCCCAGTCCGGCGTGGGCGGCCGGATCCCCAGGCCGAGGAAGCTGAGCGCGGCGCCCGCGATGATCGCGCCGGGGATGCCGAGCGTCACGAGCACGATGATCGGCGCCGACACGTTCGGCAGGACGTGCCGGAAGATGATGCGCAGGTCGCCGCAGCCGGTGACCCGGGCCGCCTCCACGTACTGGAACTCGCGCACCGCAAGCGTGGACCCGCGCACGACGCGGATGAACACAGGCATGCCCGAGACGCCGACCGCCACCATCGCGCTGCTCAGGTTGGGGCCGAGCACCGCGATGATGACGAGCGCGAGCAGGATGCCGGGAAACGCCAGCATGACGTCCACGATGCGCATGATGACCAGATCGACGGCGCCGAGGTAGTATCCCGACAGCAGCCCGAGCACGGAGCCGCCCGCGACCGAGATCGTCACCGCGGCGAACCCCATCGCCACCGAGACGCGCGCGCCGTAGACGATCCGGCTGAGGATGTCCCGGCCGAACTGGTCGGTCCCGAGCCAGTGATGCGGACCCGGCGGGTCGAGCGACTCGGAGACGTTGAGCCGGATCGGATTGTCGGGGGCGAGGCGCGGGGCGGCGATCGCGGCGCCCACGATCAGCAGAAACACGATGCCGCCGGCCGTCGCCCCCTTGTTCTGAAACAGACGGCCGAGCGCATCGCTCCACAGGCCGCGCGGGGCGCGCACCGGTGCGGGGCTGAGCGCGCTCATTCGAACCGGATCCTCGGATCGATAAACGCGTACGACAGATCCACGAGCAGGTTCATCGTGACGTAGATCAACGCGAGCACCAGGATGACGCCCTGCACCGTCGGGAGGTCCTTGTTCTGGATCGAGTCGACGACGAGCTTACCGAGACCGGGCCGCGCGAAGATCGTCTCGGTGAGGACGGCGCCGCTCAACAGCCCGCCGAACTGCAGCCCCATCGCCGTGATTACCGGGATGACGGCGTTCGGAAGGGCGTGGCGGAACACCACCACGGCACCGCGCAGCCCTTTCGCGCGCGCGGTCGTCAGGTACTCCAGCCGCAGCACCTCGAGCATGCTCGACCGCATCAGCCGGGCGAGCGTCGCCGCGGAGAGGAGCGCGAGCGACACGGCGGGGAGGACTAACCCTTTCAGCCCCGGCTCGCTCGTCGCGGGGAGCCACCCCAACCGCAGCGAGAACAGCATGATCAGAAGGAGGGCCAGCCAGAACACCGGCACGGACACGCCAAACAGCGCCACCATCATGGAGAGGGTGTCGACGGCGCTGCTCCGCCGCAGCGCGGAGAGCAGCCCGAGCCCGAAGCCGAGGACCACGGCGATCGCCATCGCCGCGATCGCCAGCTCGACCGTGTTGGGGAACCGGGTCAGGATCTCGACGGTCACGGGGCGGCTCGTCTGGAGCGAGCGCCCAAGGTCGCCGTGCAGCGCGCGCCACACGAAGTCGCCGTACTGCACGTAGATCGGGCGGTCGAGCCCCATCACGTGGCGGATCTGCGCGAGCCGTTCCGGCGTCGCCGTCTGCTCGCCGATGTAGATCGATGCCGGGTCTCCGGGAATGAGAAACAGCATCAAGAAGACAACCATCGACGTCAGCACGACCGTCGGCACGGCGAGCACGATCCGGCGCTGGACGTACTTCAGCATGCGCGGCGGCGCGTCACGCGTCCACGGACGGCCCGCTGCCGCCTGTCCGTCGCGCGGGTGCGGAGCGAGGGCCCGGCCGGCCGGCCGGGCCCTCGGCGGCGCCTCACGAACCGTTCAACGCGGGCGGCGCCTCACTTCCGTAGCGACGCGCCGTGGAACAGGACGTTGGTCGCCGACCAGTCGAGCACAATGCCGTCGACCTTGCCCTTTTGGTACGCAAACAAATCGAGCGGATCGGCGTACCCGATCATGATCGACTCGCGCAGCGTCTTCATCTGGATCTGGGAATAGAGCTGCTTCCGCTTGGCCGGATCGGTGGTCGCCGCCGCGTCGTCGATCAGCTTGTCCATCTCCGCGTTCTTGTAGCGGTTGCGGTTCGTCCCGCCGTCCGCGTTCTTCGAGTACAACAGGATGCGCACGACGTCCGGGTCCGTGTCGGGCTCCCACCAGAACTGCAGGTGGTGCTGACCGGCGCGCACGGCCGAGAAGTACCCGCCCTGGGACAGGCCGTGCAGGTCGATCTTGATCCCGATCTGCGCGTACATGCTCTGCAGGAACGTCGCCATCGCCGTGAAGTCGGAGTTGTCGGCGCGGTAGTAGAGCCCGAGCGTGAGGTCCTGCCCGCCCTTCTGACGCACGCCGCCCGATCCCATCTTCCACCCCGCCTCATCCAACACGGCGCCGGCCTTCTTGGGATCGTAGGGGTAGACGTTGCGCGTCGCGGGATCGTAGCCGAACGTCGCCGCGGTCAGGACGCTGCTGGCCGGCTTGAACACACCCTGCCAACATGCTTTGATCATCGCGTTCTTGTCCACGCCCCACTGCAGCGCCTGCCGGACGCGCACGTCGTCCGTCGGGGGGTTGGTCACGTTGATCATCATCGTCCAGCCCGACCCGGTCATCAGGCCCTGGAGCAGCTGGACCGTCGTGTCGCGCTGGAGATTCTGGTACTCCTGCGTCGGCACGTCCTGGATCACCTGCACCTCGCCGGACTTGAGCGCGGCCAGCCGCGTCGAGGACTCCGGGATGATCCGGTACGTGATCGCGTCGAGCGCCGCGGGGCCCCGAGTCTTGAAGATCGACGGCGCCCACCGGTAGTCGGGGTTCCGGACCATCCGCACGGCGCTGTCGGTCGTGTAGGAGTCGAACTTGAACGGCCCCGTCCCGACCGGATGCGCGCCGAAGTCCTTACCGTACTTCTTGACCGCATCGGGCGATACCGGCGCGAGGAGCGACTGCGCCGCCGAGCTCAAGAACGGCGCGTACGGATCTTTGAACTTGACCACGACCGTGTAGGGATCCACGACCACGCTGCTGTCGTACGGGCCGATCGCCGAGAACGCGGACTGCGATTTCAAGTTCGGGTCCACGATGCGATCGAACGTGAACTTCACCGCGTCGGCGTTGAACGCGGTGCCGTCGTGGAACTTGACGTCGCGCCGGAGGTGGAACGTGTACTGGGTGGCGTTCGCGTTGACCTCCCACCGTTCGGCCAGCCCCGGCACGAACACGCCGGCCTTCGACTCCCACACCAGCGGATCGAAGATATGATAGGCCATGCGCGCGACGTCGGAGAACGTCGTGACGTTCGGATCGAGCGTGTCGAATTTGTTGGTCAGACCGTAGAACAGCTCGCCCCCCTGGGACGCGCCTGCCGCGAACGTCCGCCCGGTCTCGCCGAAGACCCCGCCCAGCGACGCCGCGACCCCGGCGGCCGCCGCGGTCCGCACGAACGCGCGCCGCGACAATCGGGCGGCCCCGCTCCGAAGGCGCTCCTCCCTCTTCGACGATCGTGTGACTCGGATGCTCATGCTGCCTCCTCCTCTCACCACCGTTGAATGGCCCCTCGAATCGACGGCCGCGGGCGCGAGCGCCACCCGGTCGTCAACCTTCCTCAGGACGAACGGGAATCTGGCCGAGATCGTTCTCCGCGAACTCCCGCCGCGCCCGCTCGGCCGCGTCCGGGCGCCCCAGGACGTCGATCGCCGTCATCGCCTCGATCTTTGCGGCGGCGAGCGCGGCCTCGAACGCCTCGGGCCTGCAGCTCGCGGCGACCGCCTCCGGCGTGTGCGCCGTGACGCCGGCCGGCCACGTCGCGGTGCTGAAGTGGGTCGCCGGCACCAGATGCGAGACGTTGCCGAAATCCGACATGCCGCCCATCGTCACCCGGTGGCTCAGGTCGATCCCGAGGTGCCGGGCGTTGTCGACGGCGAGTCCGGTCACGGTCTCGTTCAGCTTCATCCCGCGCTCCAGGATGCCGTACTCGATCGCCAGCCCGGTGCGCGTGGCCAGCGCCGCGCCCCGGGCGCAGTCGACGACCATCTCCCGCAGCGCGACGAAATCGCTTTGCCCCTCGAAGACGCGGACGACGAAACGCGCGACCGCGGTCACGGGGAACGCGCGCCGGCCGCCGCCGTCCGGAATGCTGCCGGTGACGCTGACGTCGGGGCGGAAATGCTGGCGGAGCAGGTTGACGTTGTTGAACAGTGCGAGCACGCCGTTCAGCGCGTCGATCGCGAGGTCGGGATGGGACGCCGCGTGCGCGTGCTTCCCGGTGAAGGTGAAGGTCAGGCCCTGGCCGGTGCGCATGCGCTCGAGCACGTTTGCCTCGGCGCTCGGGTGGAAGATCAGCGCGAAGTCGAGCCCGTCGAACACGCCGGCTCGAAGGAGCAGGGTTTTGCCCGACGGCCCCTCCTCGGCCGGCGTGCCGTGCACGCGGACGGTACCCGGGAGGTCGTCGATCACGTCCGCGAGCCCGATCCCCGCGCCGACGCCCGAGATCGCGAGCAGGTTGTGGCCGCAGCCGTGGCCGAGTTCGGGCAGGGCGTCGTACTCGCTGAACACTCCGACCGTCGGACCCTGCCTCGATCCAGACCGCGTCGCGGTAAATGCCGTCGGCAACCCGCCGACCCCGGACTCGACCGCGTACTCCTCCCGCTCCAGCAGCTCGGCGAGCCAGCGGGAGGCCTGGTGTTCCTCGAAGGCGACCTCCGGGGTGGCCCAAATACGGCGAGAGATCTCGACGAGGGCTGGAGCCGCCTCATCGATACGGCGGCATGCCCTCCGCTTGAGGTCCGCGATCGATTCCGGACTCACGGGAGACCTCTCACCCGCACCTCTCATCTGGCAAGCGTGGACGAGGTCGTGACGACGGTCGTCTATTGACAGTGACCGCCTGCATGATAGCATGGAAAATGTCGACAGTCCACAGTCGAGCGTAACATGACCAACCTCTTCGTTGCCAGCGCGGTCGCGGGGTCCGGGCGTGAGAAACGGATCGCGACGGCGAGCACGGCCGCAGCCGACCAAGAAGTTGGCGCGCGGCGCCC
The DNA here is from genome assembly GCA_035295165.1 of bacterium. NCBI lineage: Bacteria > bacterium. The sequence continues at coordinate 88,008 of DATGJN010000091.1, read as the reverse complement.
CAGATGCCGTGATGCCGGGGTGACTTGATGACCGCGCACACGTTGAAGCTCCGCCGGCCAACGCGACTTCGCGTCGTGGACGACGCGTGCAAGAGCCTCGAGGACGCGATCCTCTCCGGGCAGGTGCAGCCGGGAGAACGGCTCGTCGAAGCGGCGATCGCCGCCCATCTCGGCGTGAGCCGGACGACCGTCCGTGAAGCGCTGCTGATGCTCCAGCAACGCGGCCTCGTCGTGAACGAACCGCGGCGCGGCACCTTCGTCGCGCGCCTGGCCCCCGCAGACGCGCTCGACTTGAAGATGACGCGCGCGCTGCTGGAGGCGTTTGCCGCGCGCCTGGCCTGGCGGTCCATCGACGACACCATGATCGAAACGATGGAAACCCTGCTCGCCGAGATGACAGCGTGCCGTCTGCCGGACGGCTTCCCGCGGATCATCCAAATCGACCTCGCGCTGCACCGGCTGCTCGTCGAACGCGCGGGATCGCCCCGCCTGCTCGACCTGTGGGCCAGCCTCAACGGTCAGATCGGCGCCCTCATGCTGGTGGCGGTAGAACGCAGCCACGCCACGGTCGAGGACGTCGTGACGTTTCACCGCCGCCTCATCGATGCGATGCGCGCGCGCGATCCGCTCGTGCTGCAGGCGACAATCATCGACCACTATGTCCGAGGCGGTCTCGACACGGACGCGCTGACCTCCGCGATCGAGCGGGTGCTCGGTACGCTCGCCGAATCCGAAGCGCCCTCGGGCGCGTCGACGCGCGGTCCCGAGCCGCGGGTCCAGGACCGGTAGATACTCCGGCCCCGCACGGCGGGGCTGAGCAGATCTGGAAGGGAGGCCCGCCATGAACGACTCCGTTCTTCGCATCGGGGTACTCGGCGCCGGCAATTGGGCGAAGTCCGCCCACGTCCCGGGGTGGCAGCGCGACCCCCGCGCCAAGGTCGTCGTGATCTGCGATCCCGAGGGCACGCGCGCCGAGGAGTTCGCGGCGCGGTTCGGGATCCCCGAAGCCAGCACCGACTGGCGGGCTGTGGTCGGACGTCCGGACCTCGACGTCATCGACATCGCGACACCGTCCCACACCCATTTCGAGTTGTCGTCCACGGCGATCGGCGCCGGCAAGCACGTCCTGTGCGAGAAGCCCGTCGCGTACGATTTCCGGCAGACCCAGGATGCGGCGGCCCTGGCGAAGCGCAAAGGCCTCAAGACGAAGCTCGGATTCACGTTCCGATACAGCCCCGGCGTCCAGTACGCGAAGTCCCTGATGGAGGAAGGGTTCGTCGGCACGCCGTTCATCTTCAACGGATACGAACAGAACTCCCAATGGCTCGATCCCGCAGTCCCGCTCCGCCAGGTCGACCACACGGCGGACCAGGCGACGCTGCAGACGTCGTCGCTCGAAGGGTACGGCGCGCCGGTCATCGACATCGGCCACTGGTGGGTGGGCGCCGACTACACCCGCGTCGTCGGCACGATGCGCAACTTCATCCCCGAACGCATGGTGCGCGCCACCGGCCGGAAGATGCGCATGAACATCGACGACGGCGACATCTTCATCGGCGAGTACGCGAACGGCGCGCTCGGCTCGATTCAGACCAGCTTCGTAACCATCGGCAACTACCCCGGGATCGAAGCGCGTCTGTACGGCGAGCGCGGTGCGATCATCTGTCGCCTCGTTGAGGAGTCTGGCGTTGCCGAGACGATCAAGGTCGGCACGCCGGACGCCGTTGAGTTCAAGCAGCTCGAGATCCCGGAGCGGTTCTACCCGCAGGGCGGACATCCGCGCGAGTCGTGGCGGTCGCTGTTCTACGCAAACCTCATCAAGGATTTCATCGACGAGATCCGGGACGGCGGCCCGCGCAACCAGGGCAACTTCGAGGACGGCGCATGGGTGCAGCAGGTGATCAACGCCGTCGAACGGTCGTTCCAAGAGAGCCGCTGGGTGTCGCTTCCCCTGCAGCGCTAAACGCGCGGCCTCGCGCGTCGTGGGGCGTTAGAGGAAAACCGTCGGAAGACCACGTACAGGGGGCGCAATAACGGCGCGCGAGTCGTGCGCCGTGGCCGCTCGCGCAGGACGGCTGTGCAGGTCAACTCCAGGAGGGAGCCATGGGACGCCACGCAGACGTCACTCCCGCCACCCCCGCCACCACAAGACAGCATGTCCGGGCAGCACGCCTCGGGCGACGTCAGTTCCTCACGCTCGCCGGCGCCTCGCTCGGCGCGATGGCGGCCGGCCTTGCAGGCGACCGGACCCCGGCCGCCGCCGCGCCGACCCGCGGCGGCACGCTCGTCTACGGGCTCGGCTTCGACCTCGACAACACGATGGACCCGGCGGTCACGAACTTCGATTCGACGATCCGGGTCACCCAGAACATCTGTGAGCCGCTGGTGTGGGAGCCGACGCCGGGGCGGTTCGTGCCCGCGCTCGCGGAATCGTGGTCCATCTCTCCCGACGTGAAGACGTACACCTTCAAACTCAAGCGGGGGGTCCGGTTCACCGACGGCACGCCCTTCAACGCTGCGGCCGTCAAGTTCTCGCTCGACCGGATCATGGACCCGGCAACGAAGGCCGGACAGTCGCACGATCAGATCGGGCCGTACGATCACACCGAGATCGTGGACGACTACACGGTCCGGGTCGTCATGAAGGAAGGGTACGCGCCCCTGCTGACCAACCTCAACGGGTACCTCGGCATCGTCTCGCCGACGGCCGTGAAGCAGATGGGGGCCGAATTCGCGCGCCACCCCGTCGGCACCGGCCCGTTCGTGTTCAAGGAGTGGGTCACCAACGACCATATCACGCTCGTGCGGAACCCCGACTACAACTGGGGGTCGTCGTTCTTCAAGAACCGCGGGCCGGCGTATCTCGACCAGGTCGTGTTCAAGATCATCCCGGACGCGTCGGTGCGCACCGGCACGCTCAAGAGCGGCGAGACCCAGTACATCGACGACATCGATCCGCTGCAGTACGCGGACCTGCGGCGCAGCCAGCGGTTCTCGGTGGTGCGAAAGGGCCAGCCCGGGTCGGGGCGAACCCTGCTCCTGAACGTGACGAGCAAGGGCCCGGTCGCCGACATCGCCGTCCGGCGCGCGATGGAGTATGGCGTCGACCGGGACGGCCTCAATCAATCCGTGTTTCACGGGCTCATGGAAGTGGCGTGGAGCCCGCTCATGAAAGTCACGTTCGGGTACGATCCCGCGGCGGCAAAGATCTATACGTTCGATCCGGCGAAGGCCAAAGCGATGTTCGAGGAAGCCGGCTGGAAGGTCGGCGCCGACGGGATCCGCGAGAAGGCCGGGCAAAAGCTCACGTTGGACTTCCCCATCATCGGGCGGCCACGGGACAAGGCAATGGCCGAGTCCATTCAGGCCAGCCTGCACGACGTCGGGATGAACGTGATCGTGACGCCGCTGGAGATCGGGGCGTTCCGGGCGCGCGTCGCCCAGAACCAGTACGACGCCAACTTCATGTGGCTCTCGTATGGCGATCCCGACGCCCTGCGGGCGATCTTCCACACGCAGCAGGGACCGGGGTTCAACCGCGGGCACTATAGCGTCCCGGAGGTCGACCGGTGGCTCGAGCAGGCGGCCGCGATCAACGATAAGGCGACCCGCGCGCGGCTCTACGCGCAGATCCAGCAGCGCGTGCTCAGGGATGCGGAGTGCATCCCGCTGGTGGACACGATCACGTACAACGCGAAGCGCGCGGAGGTTCAGGACGAGTACCTCGACGCGCTGGCCTCGTATGTCTATCTGAACGACGTGTACCTCAGGAAATAGGCGCGCCCTCCGCGCGTGCACGCCGATGGGGTGACGCGGACCCGCTCCGCGTGAGCTCATGAGCCGCTACATCGCGCAGCGCCTGGTGCACCTGGTTCCGATCCTGATCGGCATCTCGATCATCACGTTCCTGATGCTGCACCTCCTGCCGGGCGACCCGGTGCTGATCTTCGCCGGCGACAAGCCGATTACGGCGGAACATGCCGCGGAGCTCCGCCACCAACTCGGGCTGGACCGGCCGATCTGGGTCCAGTACGCGAGTTACGTGACTCGGCTGGCCCACGGGGACCTCGGGGTGGGCCTGCACAGCGACCGTCCGGTCCTGGACAGCATTCTCGAGGCCGCTCCGGCCACAGCCGCGCTCACTCTCACGGCGCTCGGGGTGGCGGTGGTCCTGGGGCTGGGTCTCGGCATCATCGCCGCGCTCAGCCACGGCACGTGGCTTGACACCGCGACCATGGCGCTCGCGATCCTCGGCGTCTCCATGCCGGTGTTCTATCTCAGCCTGCTGATGATCATCTTCCTCTCGTTCGATCTGGGGTGGTTCCCGGCAACGGGACAGGGTGGTCTTGCGCATCTGGTCATGCCGGCGACCGCGCTCGGCCTCGTGTCGTCCGCGGTGCTCGCGCGGCTCGTCCGATCGAGCATGCTCGGCGTGCTCCGTCAGGACTACGTCCTCACCGCGACGTCGAAGGGTCTCACCCGCCGCGTCGTGGTGCTGCGCCACGCCCTTAAGAACGCGCTGATCCCCGTCGTCACGGTCCTGGGCCTTCAACTTGGGTCGCTCCTCGGCGGCGCGGTGGTGACCGAAACGATCTTCTCCCGCGCCGGCCTCGGACGACTTGCCGTGGACGCCATCCTCAACCGCGACTACTCCCTGGTGCAGGGCACGGTGTTGTTCTCGGCCCTCGCGTACGTCCTTGCGAATCTGGTCGTCGATGTGACGTACGCGGCCATCGACCCGCGGATCCGGTACGAATGAGCGGGCGATGCGGCATGCGGGGCATTGCCGATGAGTAGCGACAAGACCACCGTCGCCCCCGAACGCCTGGCGGCCCAACGCGCGGGGGATGCGGCGGCGCACCACAGGCCCGCGGTGCTCGTCAGACGTGCGGGCCGCAGCCGGAGTGCGCTCGTGGGCGGGCTGTGCCTGCTCACGATCGGCCTCGCCGTCCTGCTGGCCCCGTTGATCAGCCCGTACAGCCCCGTCACCACGAACCAGCGCGCCCCCCTCGCGGCGCCGACCGCGGCCCATCTCATGGGGACCGACCGATTCGGCCGAGACATCTTCTCGCGCGTGCTGTGGGGCGGGCGGCTCTCGTTGCTCGTCGGCGTCGTTTCGGTCGCGATCGCGGCCACGGCGGGCGTCACCCTCGGGCTGCTGGCCGGGTACCACGGACGGGTCACGGACACCGCCATCATGCGGTTCGTGGACGTCTTGCTGTCCTTCCCCAGCATTCTCCTCGCGCTGGCGATCATCGCGACGCTCGGCAGCAGCCTCACCAACCTCATGATCGCGGTCGGCATCTCCGCGATTCCCAACTACGTGCGCGTCACGCGCGGCATGGTCCTGAGCCTCAAGGAACGCGAGTTCGTCCTGGCCGCCAGAGTCGCGGGGTGTCCCACGTACCGGATTGTCACGCGCCACGTCCTCCCCAACGTCGTCTCGCCGTTGATCGTCCTGACCACGCTGGGGACCGCCGGCGCGATCATCACGGGATCGACGCTCAGCTTCCTGGGGCTCGGCATTCAACCGCCGACGCCCGAATGGGGCAACATGCTCGCCGACGGCCGGGAGTTCCTGGCGAACGCGTGGTGGGTCGCGTTCTTTCCCGGCCTCGCGATCATGCTGAGCGTGTTCGCGATCAACCTCCTCGGCGACGGCCTCCACGACGTGCTCGATCCGCACATTCGTCTCTAGCCGTGGGGCGGCCGCGTGAAGGAACCCACGCACGTTGCGAACGCGCGAAGACGCTCGGGCCTGCGGCGGGTGGGCGAGCGATGCGCTCGCCAAGAGTGAAAGGGGTGCGGTGATGGCGTGGACAGGGGCACGGATCCGGGTCGGGAGCCGCCTTCGGCGGGCGGGCGCGGTGCGCCCCGTGCAGGGACGTCGGCCGCTGCCGCGGGAGGGCGACTGACCCGTGGCGGCGTTCACCGGCTGGCTCGACGACTTCTTCGCCGTCTATTACCGGCACCGTCCGGTCAACGCGACCTTCGCCGGCGTGCACGACCACGACGACCGGCTGCCCGACTACTCCTCGCGCGGCGTGGACGAGGCCGTCGCGGCCATGGATGCGCTGCTCGCGTGGCTGCGGAACCTGCCGCGGGAGCCGCTCAGCGAGAGTGAGGAGACCGACCGCCGGCTCGCCGAGGGCTTTCTCGCGATCCAGCGGTGGGAGTTCGAATCATCCCACTTCCATCGCGGGAACCCCTGCGTGTACACGGGGGAAGCGATCTTCGGCGTCATCGGGCTGTTCCTGCGGCCGTTCGCCCCGCTCGCCGAGCGCGCGGAACACGCCGCAGCCAGGCTGTCCGCGGTTCCGGCGCTGCTCGACCAGGGACGGCGACACCTGCGGGAGGCGCCGGCGGCCTGGATCGACCGCGCGGTGCGCGAGTGCACCGGCGCCCATCGCCTGCTCGGCGAGGGGATCGACCTGCTCCTGCGCGACGCGGGCCTGGCGCACCCGGGGCTTCGCGCGGCCGCAGCCCGCGCCTCGGCGGCGTTCGCCGAGTTCGGGCACTATCTGGAGACCGATCTCCGGGCGCGCGCGACCGAGGGCTACGCGTGCGGGGGCGACGCACTCGATCTTCTCCTCCGCCACGGGCATTGCCTCGATGAGAACGCGGACCAGATCGCGGCCTACGCGGAGGAACAGATCGCCTCCTGCGAGAGCGCGCTTGCCGCCGGCGCGGGCACGTTCGGCGCGCGGACGCCGCAGGAGGCGCTCGGGCAGCTCCTGGATCGCCATCCGTCCGCCGAGGAGTACTACGCGCGCTACGCGGACGTCTGGCGGCGGGCCCGCGAGGCGGCGCTGGCGCACGATCTCGTCACTTGGCCGGACCACCCGCTGCGCTACGTGCCTCAACCCGTCTGGGCGCGGGGGGCGGCCCCCTTCCTCTATTTCCTGTCCTACCGGTCCCCCGCGCCGTTCGACCGCGCGCCGGTCGTCGATTACCTCGTCTCGCCGATCGAGCCCGAAATGCCGCCCGCCGAACAAACCCGGCGGCTGCGCGCGGCCAACGACAGCGTCATCAAGCTCAACCACGTGATCCACCACGGCGGGCTCGGCCACCACGTGCAGAACTGGAACGCGTATCGCGCCCCGTCCCGGATCGGCCAGGTCGCCGCGGTGGACTGCGCCTCGCGGATCGCGATGTTCTGCGGCGGCACGATGGCCGAGGGATGGGCGTGCTACGCGACGGACCTGATGGACGAGATCGGTTTCCTCGAGCCTCTCGAGCGATACGCTCAGCGCCACGCGCGCCTCAGGCAGGCCGCCCGCGCGCTCGTCGACGTTCGCCTCCACCAGGGGGCCTTTTCCTTGGACGACGCGGTGGCGTGCTACCGCGATCGTGTCGGCATGACCGCCGAGGGGGCGCGCGCCGAGGCGGTCAAGAACAGCATGTTCCCGGGCGCCGCGCTCATGTACCTGGTCGGCACCGACGCGATCCACGCGCTCCGGCGCGCACTATCGTCCCGGCCGGGGTTCACGCTGCGGGGGTTCCACGATCGGTTCCTGTCGTACGGTTCCATCCCCGTCGCGCTGATCCGCGAACGCATGCTTCGCGCAGAGGACACGCGGCGCGGCGATGGGACCGGGTGATCCGACGCGCCGTCAGTAGTGCGCGCCGCCGTCGAGCCGAACCTTTCCCGCGAACGCCCGGTACGCGACGATCTGGTACGCCAGGATGAGCACCACGCCGGGGATCAGCCAGAACGCCGCGGCGATCAGCCCGGCCGGTGACGCGGCGGCGTTCGCCACCGTGAGGCTGCGCTCGGGGAACGGGCGCGAACGCAGGAGGTACGGATAGGCGCCGACCGCGGTCGCGACGAGAAGCGCCGCGATCAATCCGCTGGACGCGAGGAACGCGGCGCCGTGCCGCCGCCGGTCGTGGGCCCGCCACATCGCCACGACACACCACCCCGCGGCCAGCGGCACGAGAAGCCAGACGGGGTAGGCCCAGTAGTTCCCGAGCAGCCCCGGCCGCAGCACGAACGTCGCGACCGTCAGCACGACGACCAGCATCGCCACGATGCTCCAGAGGCGCCCCGCCGCGAGGTGCGCGCGCTCGTGCAGCGCCCCGTCGGTCTTCACGCACAGGTAGTACGCCCCGTGCAGCATGAGGAGCGCCAGGCTGAACACGCCCATGACGAGCGCGTACGGGTTCAGCAGCGACGCGAACAGCCCCTGGAACCACCCGTGCTCGTCGATGGGCACACCGGTCACGATGTTGCCGATGGCGACCCCGTACAGGACCGCGAGCAGCAGGCTGCTCACCGAAAACACGACGTCCCAGGCGCCCTGCCACAGGGGATCCGCGATGTGGTGGCGGAACTCGAGCGCGATCCCGCGCCCCATCAGCAGCCACAGGACGATCATCAGCGGCAGGTAGAAGCCGCTGAATCCCACGGCGAACGCCCGCGGGAACGCGAGCAGCGCGCCCACGCCGACGCCCAGCAGCCAGACCTCGTTGGCGTCCCAGACGGGGCCGATCGCGTTGAGCACGGTCCGCCGCTCCGCGTCGTTGCGGGCGACGGTGAGGTGCAGTGCGCCGACCCCGATGTCAAACCCGTCGAGCACGGCGTATCCCACGAGGAGCACGGCGAGAACTATGAACCAGAACGTGCCCATCGCCACCCGCCCCTTTCCGGCCGGCGCCTCAGCGCGCCCGTTCCATCGGGCCCTCGTCCGGGCCGCGCAACACGATCAGGATCGCCAGAAACACCGTGAGAACGCCGAGCAACGCGTACATGCCGGCGAACCCGAGGACCGTGAAGATCGTTTCGCCCGCCGCGACGTTCGGGGAGACGCCGGCGACCGTCCGCAGGAGCCCGTACACGAGCCACGGCTGGCGTCCGACCTCGCTGACCACCCAGCCGGCCTCGTTCGCGATATAGGGAAACGGCAGCAGCAGCAGGAGGATCCACAGGAACCACCGGCTGGCGAACAGTGCGCCCCGCCACCACAGCGCCACCCCGAGGAGCAGGGCGGCGATCAGCATGGTGCCGAGCCCCACCATGATGTGGTAGGCGTAGTACGTGAGCTGCACGAGGGGCCACTCCGCCTCGGGATAGTCGTTGAGCCCCTTGACCTCCGCGCGGAAGCTGCCGTACGCGACATAGCTGAGCACGTCGGGAACCTCGACCGGATCGAGCAGTCGGTGCTCGGTCGTGGACGGCATCCCGAGGATGGCCAGCGGTGCGCCGTACCGGGTCTCGAACAACCCTTCCATCGCGGCCAGCTTGACCGGCTGGTAGGCGGTCACGTTCCGGCTGTTCATGTCGCCGGTCGGAAACAACTGGGTCAGCGCGAACACCGCGCCCACGCCGACGCCCATCGCCACCGAGAGCCGGCCGAACTCAAGATGCCGCCCCGCGAGCAGATAGTAGGCGCCCACGGACGCCATGACGACGGCGGCGGACAGGACCGCGCCGTTCATCACGTGGGCGTACTGCCACCACAGGAACGGGTTCCCGAGCAGCGCCGCCAGGCTGCCGATCTGCACGGTGCCGTCCGCGGCGACGCGGTAGCCGACCGGGTGCTGCATCCAGGCGTTGGTCGCGGTGATGAAGAGACCGGACAGCCACGCGCCCGCGGCGACGAGCACCGAGGACAACCAGTGGAGCCGCGGGGAGACGCGCCCCTCCCCGAACAGCAGGATCCCGAGGAACGTGGACTCCAAGAAGAACGAGAACACGCCTTCCAGCCCGAGCGTCTGCCCGATGATGCCCCCGGCGAACGCGGAGAACTGGGCCCAGTTGGTCCCGAACTGGAACTCCATGGGGATCCCGGTGATCACGCCCATCGCGAAGTTGAGCGCGAAGATCCGGGTCCAGAAGCGGGCCGCCGCGCCGTACCGCGCGTCGCCGCGACGGAGCTCGAGCGTCTTCAGCACGACGATCAGCGGGGCGAGCCCCATCGTCAAGATCGGAAACAGGTAGTGGAACATGATGGTGAACGTAAACTGGATGCGGTCGGCGATCACGGAGTCGGTCATGCGGGTACCCCAAGGCCCAACGGATCACACGCTCTTTCCGCCGTTCGACGGGCGCGCCCAGAATACCCCCCCGCCGGACGCGGCTTGGCGCGGTTTGCGATGGCACGTTTCGGGGGACAGTATTCTAGAACGGCACTGGACGGCACGAACCATCGCGGTCAGCGAGGCGATTCATGTCCAGGACAGCGCAGGTCGCCGGCGTGAACGTCAACGTCGATCCCCGCAGTCGGGCGCGTCAGCGACGGCTCCGCATCGTACGGCGAGACGGGCAGCCGACGCGGCTCGAGGCCAAGACCCACGCCCGCCCCAAGCGTCCGTGGCCCGTGAGCGACCCGGCGTTCTGGCTCGCCCTCGGACACGGGGGCGCGTAGCGGCTACAGCGCCTTCACAATCTCCTCGGTCATCTTCTTCGCATCGCCGAACAGCATCATCGTGTTGGATTTGTAGAAGAGCGCGTTGTCGATCCCGGCGTAGCCCGGCGCGAGCGATCGCTTCACGAACAGCACGGTCTTCGCCCGGTCCACGTCCAGGATCGGCATCCCGTAGATCGGGCTCGAGGGATCGTCCCGCGCCGCGGGGTTCGTGATGTCATTCGCGCCGATCACGTAGGCCACGTCCGTCGCCTGAAAGTCCGAGTTGATCTCCTCCAGCGCGAAGACCTCATCGTACGGCACGTTCGCCTCGGCCAGCAGCACGTTCATGTGACCGGGCATCCGGCCCGCGACCGGGTGGATCGCGTACGAGACGCGCACGCCCCGGCGCTTCAGCGCGTCGGCCATCTCCCGGACCGCGTGCTGCGCCTGCGCCACCGCCATCCCGTAGCCCGGCACGATGATCACCGACGCCGCGTTCTCGAGAATGAACGCGGCGTCTTCCGCCGAGCCCGACGTCACGGACCGATCGGTTTTCCGCGCCGCCGGTCCGGCGCTCTCGCCGCCGAACCCGCCGAGAATGACGCTCACGAACGACCGGTTCATCGCCCGGCACATGATGTAGCTCAGGATCGCGCCGGACGACCCCACCAGCGCGCCGGTGACGATGAGCGCGGAGTTCTCGAGCGTGAAGCCGATGCCCGCGGCGGCCCACCCCGAGTAGCTGTTGAGCATCGAGATCACGACCGGCATGTCCGCGCCACCGATCGGCGCCACGAGCGTGACCCCCAGCACGAACGCCAGCATGGTCACGACCCAAAACACGTCCGCGGACGGCGTGTGCACGAACGCGCCCAGCAGCAGGACGATAACGGCGCCGATCACGACGTTGAGCGCGTGCTGGCCCCGGAACACCACCGGATCGCCGGAGATCACGCCCTGCAGCCGCGTGAACGCGACGATGGACCCCGTGAACGTCACGGCGCCGATGACGACGCCGAGCGACATCTCGATCCGGCTCTGCACCCTGATCTGCCCCAGAGCGTTGACGATCCCGTAGCCCGTAGGATGGTAGAAGGCCGCGGCCGCCACCAGCACCGCGGCCAGTCCGACGAGGCTGTGAAAGGCGGCCACGAGCTGGGGCATCGCGGCCATCTTGATGCGGAACGCGATCACGAGGCCGACGATCCCGCCGGCGCAGACCGCGAGCGCGATGCTGCCGTACGACGTGACCTGCGGGCCGAGCGCGGTCGTCAGGATGGCGACGGCCATGCCGGCCATGCCGAACACGTTGCCCATCCGCGCCGACTCCGGGTTGGAGAGCCCGCGCAACGCGAGAATGAACAGTACCGCCGAGGCTAGGTATAGGAGCGCCGCGAGATCAGCCGACATGCCCGGAGTCCCTGCCGCTATCGCTTTCGCTTCCGGTACATCACCAGCATCCGCTGCGTGACGGCGAAGCCGCCGAAGATGTTCACCGAGACCAGCGCGGTCGCCACGAGGCCCAACACCTTGGACCGCGTCACCTCGGCCGGACCCGCCGCGATCAGCGCACCCACGATGATCACCGACGAGATCGCGTTCGTCACCGACATCAGCGGAGTGTGCAGCGCGGGCGTCACGCTCCACACGACGTAGTAGCCCACGAACACCGCGAGCACGAAAATGGAGATCTGGAAGACCAGCGGATCAACCACGCCCCGCACGACTCAACTCCTTCTCATCGAGGAACATCGGATGCACGATCGCCCCGTCCCGGGTCAGGAGCGTCGCCTTCACGATCTCGTCGTCCCCGTCGATGTTCAACTGCCCGGTCTGCTTGTCGAACATCGGCGTAATGAAGTGAAGCAGGTTCTTCGCGTACAGCGCGGACGCGTCGGTCGCGATCCGGCTGGGCCAGTTCTCGTACCCGACGATCGTCACGCCGTGCGCCACCACCACCTCGTCCCGCTTCGACAGCGCGCAGTTGCCGCCGCTCTCCACCGCGAGATCCACGATCACGGCGCCCGGCTTCATGTCCGCGACCATCTCCTCGGTCAGGAGCACCGGGGCCGGCCGGCCCGGGATCTGGGCGGCCGTGATGACGACATCGACCGTCCGCACCGTGTCGCGGATGAGGGCGGCCTGTTTCTGCTGGTACTCGGCGCTCATCTCGCGGGCGTAACCGCCTGCCGTTTCGGCGGACCGCGTCTCCTCGTCCTCCACCATGAGGAAGCGTCCGCCGAGGCTCTCCACCTGCTCCTTGGTCGCGGGGCGGACGTCCGTCGCCGAGACGATGGCGCCGAGACGGCGGGCGGTCGCGATCGCCTGCAGGCCCGCCACGCCGACGCCCATCACGAGGACGCGCGCGGGCGCGATCGTCCCGGCCGCGGTCATCATCATCGGGAACGCATGCCCGAGCGCGTTGGCCGCCTCCAGGACCGCCTTGTACCCGGCCAGGTTGGCCTGGGAGGACAGCACGTCCATCGCCTGCGCGCGGCTGATCCGCGGCAGGAGCTCGAGCGCAAACGTCGTGAGCCGCCTGGCGGCGTAGGCCTGGAGCGCGGCAGGATCCTGGTGAGGCGCGAGCAGCCCGATCAGCATCGCGCCTTCCTTCATCAGGGCGACCTCGTCGGGGGCACCCCGCTCTCCGCGGAGCGGTCGCCGCACCTTGAGCACAACATCCGCCGCGCCGACCACGGCCTCCGGTCCCTCGAGCAGGGTTGCGCCAGCCTGCTGGTAGTGGGCGTCCGTGAAACACGCGCCTGCCCCGGCGCCCGCCTCCACGACCACCTCGTGGCCGAGACCGACCAATTTCTTTGCTGTATCCGGGGAGGCTGCAACCCGCCGCTCGCCGGCCAGCCGTTCTCTCGGGACGGCGATTTTCACGGTTGGCCCTCCCCGACGATCTTCGACTCCGCTGTCGTCATTCGCACACCTCGCACGAGCCCTCGTGGGATCCCGCTCTGTCTCCGTAATGGTAATGCCACACTACGCCGTTCTCCAAGACATTACGTGCCCTGCGGCGTCGTTCCCTATCGGAATCGGCCAGCCCCGGGCGAGGGAGCGGCACCGCGCCGCGGGGCCGATGCGCCCCCGTCGCGACCTCCCCCGTCCCCGATCACGCACCCTGAGAATCCGCGGGCGTCCCTACCGTCGCGGGATGGAACCGGCTGCCGTCGCGCGCCGCCATGTCCTCGTACTGCCGGTACTTCTCGTCGACCACCGCCTGCGCCATCCGCATCAGCGCGTCGGCCTCCTGGGGGCGCGACGCGGCGAGCGAGGTGTAGCGGGCCTCGTTCCGTGCGTAGTCCCGGAACGGAATCACCGGGCGGGGCGAATCGAGCCGGAACGGGTTCTGTCCCGTCTCGCGCATCGCCGGGTTGAAGCGGAACAGCGGCCAGTACCCGGATCCCACCGCCAGCGCCTGCTGGCGCATCCCAAAGCGCATGTCGATCCCATGAGCGATACAGTGGCTGTACGCGAGAATCAACGCCGGTCCGTCGTAGGCCTCGGCCTCGCGAAACGCGAGCAAGGTCTGCTGCGGGTTTGCGCCCATCGCGACCTGCGCCACGTAGACGTTGCCGTACGCGATCGCCTGCAACCCCAGGTCCTTTCGCGCCGTGCGCTTGCCGGCGGCCGCGAACTTGGCCACCGCCCCGAGCGGCGTCGCCTTCGACGCCTGGCCGCCGGTGTTCGAGTAAACTTCGGTATCGAGCACGAGCACGTTCACGTCGCGACCGGACGCCAGCACGTGGTCGAGGCCGCCGTACCCGATGTCGTAGGCCCAGCCGTCGCCGCCGACGATCCAGACGCTCCGGCGGATCAGATAGTCGACGACCGAGAGCAGGTCGCGCGCCCGCGGGTCGGCGAGCCCGCCGAGCCGCTCCTTGAGCTGCGCCAGCCGGTCGCGCTGTGCCCGGATCTCCGACTCCTGGATCTGGGGAGCGGCCAGGATCGCCTCCGCGAGCTCGCGTCCGACCGTCTCGGCCACATCCCGGAGACGCGTGCGTGCGAGCTCGACCTGCTTGTCGACCGCGAGCCGGAAGCCCATCCCGAACTCCGCGTTGTCCTCAAACAACGAGTTCGTCCAGGCCGGACCCCGCCCTTCGTGGTTCGCCGTCCACGGCGTGACCGGGAGGTTGCCGCCGTAGATCGACGAGCACCCCGTGGCGTTCGCGACCTGTAGCCGGTCGCCGAACAGCTGGGACAGCAGGCGCAGGTACGGCGTCTCGCCGCAGCCGGCGCACGCACCCGAGAACTCGAACAGGGGCTGCAGAAACTGCACGCCGCGCACGTTGGCGAAGTCGACGCGGGCGCGGTCGTTCACCGGGAGCGCCTCGAAGAATCGGACGTTCTCCCGCTCCGGCTCCACGAGCGGCCGTTTGTCGGCGAGGTTGATCGCCTTCATCCCGGGTACCGTCGGGCTGTCGGCGGGGCACGCCTCGATGCACAACCCGCACCCCGTGCAGTCCTCAACGTAGAACTGCAGCGTGAAGCGCGTCTCCGGATAGCCGCGCGCGTTCACCGGCGCCGACTTGAACGTCGCCGGCGCGCCGGCCATCCGGTCCTCGTGATAGTACCGGGAGCGGATGACGCTGTGCGGACAGACGAAACTGCACTGGCCGCACTGGATGCAGAGATCAGGCTCCCACACCGGAACGACGTCGGCGATGTTGCGCTTCTCGTACGCGGCGGTCCCCGAGGGGAACGTGCCGTCGGCGGGGATCCGGCTCACCGGCACGTCGTCGCCGTGCCCGGCCATGATCGCCGCCGTGACCTCCCGCACGAACAGCGGCGCGTCCGGCGGCACGATCGGCGCCAGCTCCCGAACGCCGGGGCGGCGGCCGGTCAGGTCGACCTCGTGCAGTTCGGCGAGCGCGCGGTCCACGGCGGCGAAGTTCTGCCGCAGCACCTTCTCGCCCCGGCGGGCATACGTCTTGCGAATCGCCGTCTTGATCTCGTCGATGGCGCGGTCCCGCGGCAGCACGCCGGAGATCGCGAAGAAGCAGGTCTGGAGCACGGTGTTCGTGTGGGTGCCCAGGCCGGCGTCGCGGGCCACCCGGTTAGCGTCGATCACGAACACGCGAAGGCGCTTCGCGAGGATCTGCTCCTGCACCAACCTGGGCAGGTGGTCCCACAGCGCGTCCGGCCCGTGCGGGCTGTTCAGCAGGAACGTCGCGTTGGGCGCGGCCAGGCTCAGCACGTCCTGGCGGAACAGGAAGTCGAACTGGTGGCAGGCCAGGAAGTCCGCCGCGTCGATCAGGTACGGGGAGCGGATCGGCGACGGGCCGAACCGGAGGTGCGACACGGTCTGCGCGCCGGACTTGTGCGAGTCGTAGACGAAGTACCCCTGCGCGTAGAGCGATCCGTCCTCGGCCAGGATCTTCACGCTGTTCTTGTTGGCGCTGACCGTCCCGTCCGCCCCCAGCCCATAGAAGACCGCGCGCGTCACCGAGGGAGGCTCGATCGAAAAGGCGCGGTCGACCGCGAGGCTGGTGTGCGAAACGTCGTCGATGATCCCGAGCGTGAAGCCGTTCTTCGGCCGTTCGCGGCCGAGCTCGTCGAAGGCGGCCTTGACCATCGCCGGGGTGAAGTCTTTCGAGGACAGGCCGTATCGCCCGCCGACGACGACCGGCATCGGCGGACCGCCCGCCTCCGCCGAGGCCTGCGCGAGCGTCGTCACCACGTCGAGGTAGAGCGGTTCCCCCGCGGAGCCCGGCTCCTTCGTGCGCTCGAGCACCGAGATCGCCCGAGCCGACCGGGGTACGGCGTCCAGGAACGCGCGCGCGGGCCACGGGTGGAACAACCGCACCTGGACGACGCCGACCTTCTCGCCCCTCGCACACAACCACTCCGCGGTTTCGCGCGCCGTTTCCGCTCCGGAGCCCATGATCACGACCACGCGCTCGGCGTCCAGGGCGCCGGCGTACTCCACCGTCCGGTACCGCCGGCCGGTGAGCCCCGCGAAGCGGTCCATCGCGCTCTGCACGATGTCCGGCACCCGGGCGTAGTACGGGTTGACCGCTTCCCGCGCCTGGAAAAAGGTGTCGGGGTTGTGCGCGGTGCCGCGGATGAACGGCCGCTCCGGGTTGAGCGCACGGGCCCGGTGCTGCCGGACGAGGTCGTCGTCGATCATCGCCCGCAGGTGCTCGTCCGAGATCAGCGTGAGCGTGTTGAGCTCGTGGGACGTGCGGAACCCGTCGAAGAAGTGCACAAACGGGACGCGGGAGGCGAGCGTCGCCGCCTGGGCGATCAGTGCCATGTCGTGCGCTTCCTGAACCGACCCGGACGCCAGCAAAGCGAACCCGGTCGTACGCACGGCCATGACGTCGGAGTGGTCTCCGAAGATCGACAACGCCGACGTGGCCAGCGACCGCGCCGCGACGTGGAACACGGTCGCGGTCAGCTCCCCCGCGATCTTGAACATGTTCGGCAACATGAGCAGCAGCCCTTGCGACGCGGTGAAGGTCGTCGCGAGCGCGCCCGACTGAAGGGCGCCGTGCACGGCGCCGGCGGCGCCCCCCTCGCTCTGCATTTCCTGCACGATCGGCACGTTCCCCCAAATGTTCCGGACGCCCGCGGCCGTCCAATCGTCCGCGAGCTCCGCCATGGTGGAGGACGGCGTGATCGGATAGATGATGCACAGCTCGTTCACCCGGTAGGCGACGTGCGCCACCGCGGTGTTGCCATCCATCGTCGCCCTGGACCCGCTCATGACGCGCCTCCCCGCCGCGCCGCGGCGTCCGCCGATGGTTCGGGGATCATCTCCATCGAGTGCACCGGACACTGTTCCACGCACACGGCGCAGCCCGTGCATCGCGTGAGGTCCACGCGGTAGCCGTTCCCGGGGCCGAGCCTCGCGATCGCGGTCTCCGGGCACGCTGCGTAGCAGTTGTCGCACTCGAAGCAGTTGCCGCACGAGAGGCACCGGCGCGCCTCGTGCAGCGCCTGCGCCTCGGTGAGGCCCGCGAGCACCTCGGCGAAGCTCGCCGTGCGGTCGGCGGGCGCCAGCGTCGGCTGTTCCGACGGCAGCGCATCGCTGTAGATGGGCAGGTTCAACATCTCGAGCGACACGAGCGGATGGGCCGGCGGCTTCTCGTAGACGACCCCGCGCAGCCACGCGTCGATGTATCGCGCGGCCTTCTTGCCGTGTCCGACCGCGACGGTGACGGTGCGCTCGCTCGGCACCATGTCGCCGCCTGCGAACACGCCCTCGGCCCCGGTCATCATGTTCGGCGCGACGACGATCGTGCCGTCGTCCTTGAACTCGACGCCCGGCACGCTCCGGAGGAACGCACTGTCGGTCTCCTGCCCGAGCGCCAGCACGACGGCGTCAGCCTGCAGGGTCTCGAGCTCGCCGGTCGCCTGCGGCCGCCCGTGTTCGTCGAGCGTCATGCGTTCGACCGTCACGTCGGCGCCGTCGATCTGTTTGATCGTCGTCAGCCACTTGATCTTGACGCCCTCGGCCACGGCGTCGTCGGCCTCGAACGCATGCGCCGGCATATGCGCGCGGTCGCGGCGGTACACGATCAGCGGCTCGGTCGCGCCGATCCGGCGCAGCGTCCGTGCCGCGTCCATCGCCGTATTGCCGCCGCCGTACACGATGACGCGCCGGCCGAGCAGCGGGCGCTCGCCGGTCCCGACACCCCGCAGCAGCGTCACCGCGTCGAGCACCCGGACGGCGTCGCGCGCCGGGATCTCCACGTGCCGGCCGATGTGCGCGCCGATGGCCACGAACGCCGCGTCGAACCCGCCGGCCGCCTTCTCGGCGGCGAGGTCGGTGACCTTATGGTTGAGCCGGATCGTCACCCCCATCGCCTCGATGCGATGGATGTCGGCCATCAAGTCGCTGCGGGGCAGGCGGTACTCGGGGATCCCGAAGTGGAGCATCCCGCCCGCTACCGGCCCGGCTTCGCAAATCTCCACCGCGTGACCGAGCCGGCGCAGGTGGTACGCGGCGGACAGCCCGCTCGGTCCGGCGCCGACCACGAGCACGCGGCGTCCCGACTCCGGCGCCCCGCGCGGGACCGTCCACCCCTCGGCGTTCGCAAGATCCCCGAGAAAGCGTTCGACCGCGTGAATGCTGACGGCGCTGTCGAGACCGGCCCGGTTGCACGAGCTCTCGCACGGGTGATAGCACACGCGGCCGTGCACCGCCGGCAGGGGATTGTCGCGGATCAACGCCCCCCACGCCGCGCGGAACTTCCCGGCCTGCGCCAGGCCGAGCCACGCCTGGATGTCCTCGCCGGCCGGGCACGCGTGGTTGCACGGCGGCAGGAGACTGACGTACATCGGCCGCCGGGCGCGAACCGGACCCGTTCCCGGTTCCCGCGTAAGATCCACGACCGGGCTCATATCGCGCATGGGAGGGACCATCCTCATCCTCCTCGTGAAGCCGCCGCGCCCGCCGATCGCCGCCGGGCGCGCCATTCCCTTGGGATTTGCCCACCTCGTCACGAGATCTCTCACCCGGCGACAACCGGTGCCCGCCGTCGAGACGGCGCACCTCCGCCGGGGACAACGCCAGCCCTCGGCGACCTTCCTTCTCAGGGTACGGGGAGGGGTTCCGGCAGGCAATCCGGCGAGGAATGTATCCGCCGCGGGGAAAGAATCAGGGAGAATCGGCCGCCCGCCTGATGGCGTTCCCCTGACTGTAGGGTACCATGTTGGCGGTACCGGCCGGGGAAACCGGCGCAGGGAGCCGGAGGGATCTGAATTGCCCGAGGGAACGAAGCGTCGCGCGGCACCGATGGTCCGCGCCCGCACAGCGCTCCATGCTGGCGGAACCGCCCCGATCATCCTGCTCATCGGTCCTCCGGGATCGGGTAAGGGCACTCAGGCGCGCCTCCTCGCCGGCCTCCGGCGGCAGGTGCACATCGAGGTCGGCGAGCACCTCCGAAGCGAGGTGCGGCGCCACTCACGCCTCGGGCGCCGGATCAGCCACTATGTCGCGGCCGGGGCGCTCGTGCCGAGGGAGATCGTGCGGGCAGAGGTCGCCGCCATCCTGCACAAGAAAAAGCGGGCCATTGCCCGGAGCGGCGCGATCCTCGACGGCTATCCGCGGACACTGGCGCAGGCCAAAGACCTGCTGCGCCTGCTTCGCGATGCCGGCCTGCGCAACCCGCTCCTCGTCGTGAGTCTCCGGGGGCCGGACCGATTGTTCGTCGCACGGCTGCTCCAGCGCGGACGCTCCGACGACACGCCCGCGGTCGCCCGCCGGCGCCTCCGCCTGTTCCACAAAGCCACGGCGCCGATCCTCCGGTTCCTGCGGCCGCGGCTGCCGGTGATCGACGTCGCCGCGGTTTCGTCGGTGCCGGTCGTCATGCACGCCATCCAGGCCGGTCTGGACGCGCGATACCGCTCCGACGGAGCGCGGGCGTGGACGCCGCGACCCGAGCGTGCGGTGACCGCACGCCGGTCAGCCCCGAGAGCCGGGGGGCGCGGGGACGGCCCGGCGCCGCAATCGCGCCAACAGCCCGGCGCGAAAGCCCGCAGCAAGCGAGCCAGCTAGCGTCCCGACGTTCGCACGCCGACCGCATCCCGGCGACCGGTCCTCGGCGCCGTCATGCCTGACGGGATCCCATCAGCTTCGGCACGAGCAGCGCGACCGCGACCGCGGGAATGTAGTGAATCACGGTATCGGCCGGGAGCAACGCGGTCGGGAAATGTCGGACGCCAAAGTGACCCATCCCGACGAGCGCGGCCAGTTGCCGCACCGGCACGATGAGCCCTTCGACGGGGATGCCGAGGCGCGGTCCGTGCCCCGCCGGCATCGGGAGGAACGCGACCATCGCGCTGTCGAGCGTGGCGATCGCGAGGCTGAGCGCCCACAGCGCGCGGACGGGTCGTGCGGAGATCCGCGTCAGGATTGCGTAGAGTAGACCGCCGGCGATGCCGGCCGCAAAGGCCGACCATGCGGTTTCCGCCGGTTCCGGATAGCGGGCGCCCATCAACAACTGCGCCGCCACGCTGGCCGCCGCAGCAATGACCCCTGCGCCGGTACCTGCGAGCAGTGGGACGAACCCCGCCGGCGTCGTCGTGCCGACTGCCTGATCGTGCGTCACGTTCACTCACCTCCCGGGCACCACGCCCGTCGTTGCGGCTGACGGCCGCGCTCAGTGGGCCACACCCGTCAGCCTAGGGCGGCCCCGTGAAGAAGTTGTGCCGGGGAGGCGAATCTCTTGTGAACCCCGATCGCGGCGCCGCCGGTTTCCACCCTAGCAGGCGCCGATGACGCGCCCATGACGGGGGACCGGTGCCGGGGTCGATGGTGCGGCTACAACGCCAGCAGACGCGCGGCGTTCCCGCCGAGGATCCCCGCCTTGACGGCGTCCGCGACCGGGAGCGCCCGGAGGCTCTCCAGCATCTTTGGAATGCTGCCGATCTGATGAGGATAGTCGCTACCCGCGAGGAGGTGGTCGGCGCCCGCGAACTCGATCGCGAGACGCAACGCGTTCGTGTCGAAGTTGACGGTATCGTACCAGCACTGGCTCTTGAGGTACTCGCTCGGCGCTTTCCGGATGTGCTGCCGGCACTCCCGGAACGCCTCGTACCCGCGGTCGAGCCGCTCGACCAGGTATGGGATCGTGCCGCCCAGGTGGCTCAGCACCCATCGGATCCGCGGGAAGCGCTCGAGCACGCCCGCGAAAACCAAGTGGGCGGCGGCGAGCGTCGTATCGAGCAGGAACCCCACGAGCGGCATCAACCAGTATTCGGTCATCGCCTCCACCCCCACCGGGGACGTGGGATGGATGTGCAGGATCGCGCCGCGATCGTTGGCGACCTCGTACAACGGCCAGAACCGGCGGTCGGCCAGCGCGACGCCGTTCACGTTGCTGAACAGCATCGCGCCGCGAAACCCGAGCTGGGTCACGCAGCGCTCCAACTCCGCGACCGATGCGGCAGGGTCGTTGAGCGGCAGCGTCGCAAGCGCGCTGAAGTGCCGACCGCGCTCCGCCACCACCCCGGCGAACGCGTCGTTCACCAGCTTCGCGAGTGCCACCGCCCGTTCGGGCCGCTCGACGTGCGTCCCTGGCGTGGTCAGGGTCAACACCTGGCGGTCGACGCCGTGCTCGGCCAGGACGTGTTCCCGGTAGGCGATGTCGCGATGCCCGCGCACGGCGATGTTGTAGTCGCCCGGGTAGTGGAGCAGCGGATTCCCCGCTTGATCGTGCGTGACCCGGACGTTGCCGGGATCCTTAGCGAGCGCGTCGAGATACGCGGGCGGATAGAAGTGGTCGTGCACGTCGATGACCGGCACCGGAGAACCCCCTGCGCGGAGCGAATGACGAGCGTCGGGCGCTGTGGTGCTTCGCCGGGACCGGTCGTGAGCCTGCACGTACTATCCGCCCGCGGCCCTCAGCGGGACGCGAGACTGACGACGCGCTTTGCCGATCGGTACACCGGCACATCGATCATCTTGCCGTCGACCTCGCAGACCCCGCCCGCAGCGCGCTCGTACGCTTCCACGACGCGCCGCGCGTGAGCCACCTCGTCGGCCGACGGGGTGAACACACTCAAGATCGGTGCGATCTGCCTCGGGTGCACGGCCATCTTGCCGGTGTACCCGAGCGCCTTGCTCCGCCGGGCTTCCTCGATCAGCGGGCCGTCGTCGGGATCCCGCAGACGCAGATACGGCACGTCCCACGCGACGATCCCCGCGCCCGCGGCCGCACGCACGACGTGCGCGCGGTGCGCCAGCATCGGCTCCCAGGCCAGCTCCGCGCCGAGGTCGGCGGCGAGGTCCACCGCGCCGAACACCAGCGCGACCACGCCGGGCTGCCGCGCGATGTCCTCGGCGTGACGCAGCCCCAGCGCGGTCTCGATCAGCGGGATGAACAGCGCCGGGCGGGGAGCGAGCACGCAGGCGAGCAGGTGGAGCTCGGCCGGGTGCTCCGCCTTGGGTACAAGGATCGCGTCCGGGCGGACGTTGCCGTCGGCAAGCGCGGAGACGTCCTTGAACCCGGCCGGCGTTTGCAGACTGTTGATGCGCAGACAGCGGAGGAACCCATCGCCGAGCGGCGCGGTCCTCAGGTAGTCGATCGCGACGGCGCGCGCGGCGTCCTTCTGGGCGCTGCCGACGGCGTCCTCGAGATCGAGAATCTGGCCGTCCGCCCCGGTCGACGGCGCTTTGGCGAATCGGTCCGACCGGTCGCCCGGCGTAAACAGCAGCGTCCTGACGGTGGAGAAACTGGTCTCCGGCATCGCCGAGAGGTTCGCGGCCAGATTGTGAAGGGCCTCCCCCTGAACTCGGGACCAGCGGCCGCGGTCGTCCCGGCGCTCCGGTTGGGCTGGCTCGGGACGTGTCCATGGTCATCGCATTCGCCCCGGCGTCCGCGGACCACGTGATCGGTGGACGGCACTCCCGGAGCCGCGCGACCGCGCCGGGAGGAGTTGATCGGGACGTTGAGAACGCGATCATGCACATGCATGTCGTTCTGAGCCTGAGGGGTCTCGCTGCGGCAACCGTGGCCGCGTGCCTCATCGGCGGCGCGGCGTACGCCGACGCCGCCCACGAGATCGTGCCCGGTCAGCGCATTGGGCCGGTGCTGTTGGGCGAGCCGCTTGCGCGCGCCGTAGCGGCCCTGGGGCCGTATCGATCTAGCGCCGTGCTCACGGAGACGCCGGTGCGCCTTCGCGAGTACCGCTGGTACACGAACACGTCCCACGGAAGCGAGGTCCCCGCGGCGGCCAGCGGCTTCGCGGTCACGTGCCTTCCCGACAACCGGATCACCCAGGTGAACGTGCGGTACCTGCCCGCCTACGCCACGCCGCAGAATCTCCACACATCGGGACCCAGGGGCGCGCGCGGCTCCAGCCTGTTGAACGTGACGCTGGCCATGGGACAGCCCGGCACGCTCACGGCCGGGCAACCCGGCATGCGCAAGATGGAATACGCGGGCGTCCGGTTCTGGATCGACACCGACACCCAAATGGCGGCGCGCATCGACATATTCTAGCGCCGCGGCGCCGTCCGACGCCTCCGTCGGCTCGCGCGATGCGCGTTCCCGCCACGCGAGAAGATTGCCGTCGGTGTCACGCCGCGTACTTCCGGGCCCAGTCGCTCACAAACGGAATGGAAAACTCCCGCCCGTTGTACGCCTGGACCGCGTAGTAGATCGACACCACGATAAACACGGGCCACAGGAGCGGGTAGAACAAGAACAACCAGTGCAGGAACGGCAGGCTGGCCACGAACACCCACGCGAAGAACAGAATGACCCACCCGATGGCCCAGAAGAGAGCCGTCCACCCGTGGTGCCGCATGAATGGGTCCTTCTTGATGTCGGTGAGCACGATGATCAACGCGATGATCCAGATCGGGTACGCGAGCGCCGCGAGCAACCGCTGCGACTGTTCAGGGGCAGCAGGAGCACTCATGGGATGAAGTCCCCCCTTCTTTTGGTTCCGAGGGGCCAAGATTCCCGGTTCGCGGTGGGCATCCTGCGTCCCGGACGATCGCCCTACGTCCGGCGCCCCGATCCCGGATACCGCAGTCCAGACGACCTACCCCGCAGCCGAGTGCGCGCGACCCTCGTCGCTACGGCGCGAGGATGATCTTGGCCGCGCTCACGTCCCCGCCCAAGAGCCGTTCGAACGCCGCGGGCCCGTCCTCGAGCGGTCGCTCCTCCAGCCACGGGCCCGCCTCAAGGATCCCCGCGCCGAGTAACGAGAACGCGCGCTCGAAGGTCTCCGCCCGATAGGCGAATGACCCGGTGATCGCCGTCTCGTTCCGCACGATGTCGTTCACGGGAAACGCGGATTCGGCCTCGTGCAACCCCACGAGCACGACGCGCCCGCCGCGCCGGGCCGCGCGAACGGCCGTCTGACGTGTGACGGTCAGCCCGACGGCGTCAACGGCGACGTCGACCCCCGCGCCGCCGGTGAGTGCCTGTGCACCCGTTGCCGCGTCGGCGGTTCCGTCGAACACGTGCGTGGCGCCCCAGGCGAGGGCCGTGCGAAGACGCGCGGGGTTCGTGTCGGTACAGGCGAGCACACCAGCGCCGGCGCGCCGGGCCACCGCCAGCACGCACAGTCCGATCGTACCGCTCCCCAGGACGAGCACGCTGTCACCGGGCGCGATCTGGGCGAGCTCGACCGCGCGCACCGCGCACGCCAGCGGCTCCGTCATCGCGGCCGTGACCGGCCCCATCTCCGCGGGCACTGGATAGCAGTTCTGGACAGGAACCGCAACCAGATTCGCAAACGCGCCGGCGCGGTGCGCGCCGATAATCTCCCGCCGGGCGCAGAGGTTTTGAGCGCCTGCGCGGCAGGCGCGGCATTCGCCGCACGACAGCAACGGGTTCACCGTGACCCGCTGACCGCGGACGAGGCGGCTGCCGGGGGGGACGTCCTCCACGCGGCCGCAGAACTCATGCCCCATGATCAGCGGTGGTTTCCGGATGCTGCTCTCGCCGAGGTAGCCGGAAAGCTCCGAACCGCAGATACCGACGGCCTCTACCCGGATGATCGCCTCGCTCGATCGGAGCTTCGGCTCGTCGACCTGCTCCAGCATCATCGACCGGGGACCGCGCCACACCAACGCGTGCATCTTAGCCTCCCTACCCAGGGCACCACCCTACGGGTTCAGCGCGTTTAGGTGTTCCCGTCCGTATCCTGTTGCGTTGACAACTGAACCTCCGCGCCGCGACTCGTGCGCCCTCAGATCGTCATTTCGATACGGGCGTTCGGGAAGGGTCACACGCGGATAACCTGCACGCGCGGAATAGCCAGGAAGTCCTCGTCTTGAGTGTACACGGGGAGGTCAAGCGCCACGGCGGTGGCCGCGATCCATGTGTCCATGATTTTGGGACGCTTGCCCTGACACCGCGCCTCGGCCGCGAGCTCCGCAAAGGCCCGCGCGACCGCGGCATCAATCGGCAACGGGTCAAACAAGGCTTCAACAGCGGAAAGCGTGCGGAGACGCTGCGCGCGAACTTGCGGATCCTCGGCCATCACAACCCCGAGATACAACTCCGCGATCGTCACCACCGACACCGCCACGGTGTCCGGCAACGCCCCGAGTGGCCGCTGGTTCTCCCGGGCGACGAACACCGATGTGTCGAGCAATCCGCGATCGCTCGCACCGGTAGGGAAGGTCACAGCTCCTCTATAGTGGCGCCGGTCACTGCCGTTATCTGCCTCGTGAATGCGCGGTCGAGCGGGGCACGCTCGATGAGTCGTGCAACCGCATCACGCGGCACGAAATTCCGTCGGGCTCCGCCGATTGGGACGAGGTCGGCGACGGGCCGGCCGTTTACGGTAATTCGCACTTCCTGGCCACGCTCCACTTGCCGCAGCACTTGCCCGATTCGGTTTCGTAGTTCCCGTTGAGGAATAATCTTCATAGCTCTAGTGTAGCATATGTGCTACATCCCGTCACGAGGAATCGTGATCTGTCTCCGCGGCCTCGCGTTAGGGACGGAACAGCTTAGTAGTTCGTCCGGCCTGTGCTGCATCGCGACGCGTCTCCCTTGGGGACGGGTCTCCCACCGCCTTTGGCACACTATAGGGAGACGTCATGCGTCATGGTCCACCATGGGCGTGCGTCTCCACATCAGACGCGAATAGTCCAAGTTTTCCGCGCTCACACCCGCCTGCCGGAGCATGGCCATCACCTGGGCGCGATGATGCACCTCGTGGAAGAGCAGTTGGCCCGCGATGCCACCGGCCGTGGTCTCCGTGCGCATCGGCGGGCTGAACGAACGCGAAAGGTATTCGATGCGGCGGGTCGCATCACCCATGCGGACCAACGCCCCGCGGGTCGTCTCAGCCTGCTGCCGCCAAGCGCTCGCAAGCGGCGCCAGATCGGGGAAATGGTCCACCGTGAACGGGTTGTCCCCGGGACCGTAGTCGATGCCGGCCAGCCGGTTGGCATAATTCCATTCCGCGGCAGCGAGATGCACCAGCGTCATGCGAATCGAACCCAACCCGATTGGAAAGTCCCGAGCGTAGACGGAGGCCGGCTGGGCGAGGATCCAGTCTAGGAGCACGGCCCGCGCGCGCACCACATAATCGAAAAAGTGTACGAAATCGATCTGAGGCGACACCGGCTCCATGGGCGCCTCCCTCAACCGGACGCGATGGAACGCCGGCCCAGGAGTTTCGCCGCGCGCGTGCCCGGGCCGCGTCCTTGAGCTCCGACGACGGTCTTCGAACCTCTCACGCTCGGGGCCTTGATCACGAGAAAGTTCGCACGCTTGCTGAGCACGCGCTCGGGCACGTTGCTGACGACGCCCGGCGCGACGACGAAGTACTGCCCCGCTGAGAGCACGATGCGGTGCCCGGCGATGCGTCCCTGGACCCTGCCGCTGAGGAGCAGCGTGCACTCGATCATCTTCGACTCCGTCTTCATCGCGTGTCCGGTAGGACCCGCAGGAAACTCCTGGTACTTCACCTCGACGCGGTTGGTTCGACGCACTCCCCGCGGGACAAAAAACCCGACGAACCACCCACCGCGTCGCTCGGCGAGCGCGTCCTTCCGAAAGTCGCCGACGTAGTATCGGCGTGAACGGGTCGCGCTACTTGAAGATCGAATACTCGATCTCCTTGGCCGTGATGAACTCCAGCAGCGCCGGGGTCCCCTCCTGAGTCTTCCGCACCGCGCGCTGGATCGCCGGCACGATCTGTGACGGCTCCGTCACCCGCTCTCCGTGGCCGCCCAGCGCCTGCGCGAGCGCCGCGTAGTTGCCGGAGATGTCGGTACTCCGGTACTTTGCCGTGGCCACCTGCATGATGGGCAACTCGATCGCCATGCTGAAGTTGTTGAACAACACGGAGAGGATCGGGATGCGCTCGCGCGCCGCGGTCTCGAAGTCCATGCCGGTAAACCCGATCGCCGCGTCGCCCCAGACGTTGATGCACAGCTTCTCCGGCTGCGCCAGCTTCGCGCCCATCGCGAGCCCGAGCCCGTACCCCAACTGGGTCGTCTTGCCCCACCCGATGTAGGACAGCGGCGCCTCCGTGACCCAGAACGGCGAAAGCTGGTCGCGCGGGCTGCCCGCGTCGTGCGTAATGATCGTATTGGGCACGTCGACGGTGTGCAGCAGGTCCCAGATGACCCGGTACGGGGACAGCGGCACTTCGCCGGACGTCAGCTTCGGCATCCACCGCTCGAGCCACGGCCCGCGGACCGCCGTGATCTCGGCGGCCGTCTTCGCCGCCTGCTCGCGGCGGGGCGTCCGCACCCGCTCCTTCACGGCGGCGAGCACCGCGTCGAGCGTGAGCCCCGCGTCACCCAGCAGCACATGGTCCGCCGGCACGTCCTTGTTCAGGTCGGCCGGGTCGAGCGTGGCGTGGATGAGGACCTTGCCGGGCGGCATCGGCACGGCGTAGTTGGTCGTCGCGAAGCTGCAGCCGATTCCGAAGATCACGTCGGCGCGCTGCAAGAACTCGTGGACGGGCTGGGGGACGGATCGGCCTCCCGATCCAAGCGACAGGGGATGAGTCTCCGGGAACGCGCTCTTCCCCTGGAGGCTCGTCGTCACCGGGGCGCCGAGCCACTCCGCCAGCTCGCGAAGCACCGCCCACGCGCGCGCGTAGTGCACGCCCTGCCCCGCGTACACGACCGGACGGGCGGCCCCGACGAGGACGTCCGCGACCGCCTCGACCGCCTGCGGGTCCGGGCCGGTGCGCACGCCCGTCACCGCGCGGTAGGTCAGGGGCTCGGGGATCTCCTCGACGAGCACGTCGGTCGGGAACTCGACGAGCACCGGCCGCGGCCGGCCGGTCCGGACCTGCGTGAACGCGCGTCGCATCGCGGCCGGCGCTTCGCGCGCGAGCAGCACCTGCTCCGACCACTTGGTGACGTGGCGATAGTTCAGCGCGGAGTTGAAGTTGGGCGGCACGTTGGTGAGGCGGCGGGGATAACCGGCCGGCAGCACGACGATCGGCACTGAGTCGCCGTACGCCTGCGCCACGCCGCCGAACGAGTTCTCCGCGCCGGGGCCGTGCTGCATCGCGAACACGCCGATCGTCTGTCCCGAGGACAGCCGGCTCACCGCGTCGGCCATGTGCAGCCCGGTCCGCTCCTGCCGAATGATGATGGTCCGGATGTCGGCGACCGCCGCCGCTTCGATGATGGGGTTCACGGGGTAGCCGATCAGAAACGTCACGCCCTCGCGCTTGAGGATCTCGGCCACGGCCGTCGCCACGTTCATCTCTGTGCCTCCCTCATGGAGCGTTCCATCGCAGAACGCGATCGCGTCACCGTACGACGCGCCTGCTGGACCGCTGCCGGGTCAGACGCGCGGTCTCAGCGACTGAACTCGACAAAGTCCTCCTCCCAAAACTCCTGGACGCCGCGTCGCTTCTCCTCGTGGCGCGCCTGCTCGCGCTCTCTCAACTCGATTCGCCGGATCTTCCCCGAGATGGTCTTCGGGAGCTCGCAGAACTCGAGGCGCCGGATGCGCTTGTACGGGGCGAGGCGCTCGCGCGCAAACGTGAAGATGGCCCGCGCCGTTTCCTCGGTCGGCTCGACGCCGGGCTTGAGCACGAGGAACGCCTTCGGCACGCTCAACCGAATCGCGTCCGGGCTCGGGACCACCGCGGCCTCGGCGACCGCGGCGTGCTCGATCAGCGCGCTCTCGAGCTCGAACGGGCTGATTCGGTAGTCCGAGCTCTTGAACACGTCGTCGGCCCGGCCGACGTACCAGAAGTAGCCGTCCCCGTCCCGCGACGCCACGTCGCCCGTCAGATAGTAGTCTCCGGCGCGCGCGGCGTCCGCCTCTGGACCGCCGAGGTATCCCTCCATCAACCCGACGGGGCGGGGGCGAAGCGCGACCGAGATCTGGCCCTCGTCGGCCGGCTGCCCTGCCGCGTCCAGGAGCGCCAGACGATAGCCGGGCAGCGGCCGTCCCATCGACCCGAGCTTGACCGGCTGGCCCGGGGTATTCCCGACTAGGGCCGTGGTTTCGGTCTGTCCGTATCCGTCCCGGATCGTCAGATTCCAGGCCGCGCGCACCTGTTCGATCACTTCGGGATTCAACGGTTCGCCCGCGCTCGCCACCTCGCGGAGCCGCACCGGGTAAGCAGGCAGATCCTCCAGGATCAGCATCCGCCACACGGTGGGAGGCGCGCAGAGCGACGTCACGCCGCCGCGCGCCACGGCGCCGAGGATCTGCTTGGCGTCGAAGCGCGGCTGATTGTACACGAAGATCGTGGCGCCAGCGTTCCAGGGCGCAAACAGACTGCTCCAGGCGTGTTTGGCCCAGCCTGGGGAGCTGATGTTGTAGTGGACGTCGCCCTCGCGCAGGCCGAGCCAGTACATCGTGGAGAGGTGCCCGACCGGGTAGCTCCGGTGCGTGTGCATGGCCATTTTGGGCTTGGCGGTGGTCCCGGACGTGAAGTACAGCAGCAGCAGGTCGCTCGCCCGAGTCTCGCCGTCGGGCGCGAAGCGCGCGGGCGCCGCGTAGACGTCCGCGTACGGTGTCCAGCCCGCGACCGCGCCGCCGACCGCGATCCGCGTCCCGGGTCCCGGAAACCCGCCGAGCCGCTCGGCCGCGGCGGCATCGACGACGAGATGCCCGAGCCCACCCCGCGCGATCCGGTCCTCGAGGTCGGCCCGGTTGAGCAGCGTCGTCGCGGGGCTCACCACCGCGCCGAGCTTCATCGCCGCGAGCGTGACCTCCCACAGAGGGACGACGTTCCCGAGCATGAGCAGGATCCGGTCGCCCCGGCGAACGCCGCGGCCGCGCAGGAAGTTGGCGACGCGATTCGACCGCTCGCTGAGCTCGGCAAACGTCAGCGCCTCCTCCGGCGCAGACTCCGACACGATCCGAAGCGCGGCGCGATGATTCCCCTCGGCGTACCCGCCAAAGTAATCCAGCGCCCAGTTGAAGTGCGACGGCTCCGGAGGCATGAAGCCCTGATAGGCGGCCTCGTAGTCCTCGCGTCGCGCGATCAAGAAGTCCCGCGCCTCTCGAAAGGCCCTGCCGGCGCTCCGGTTCATGGCTCACCCCCTTCGCGAGTCGCCCAGACGGGCGGTCGAAGATCGCACACGAGCAACAAGCCGGGGGAACGCGAGTCGGTCTTCCGACCTGCCCACGTGTTCTCCTCCCGCCGGGGGCGTCGGAAGAGGGCGGTGTCGCGGAGGTGGCAGACCCGACCGGGTGGCCGGCAGGGCGGGCGCCGTGTGGCCCTGGCGGACAGCGGAGATGCAGCGCCTGCCTCGCGCCCGCCAGGCGGTGCGCACGCGTCCTATCCGGCGGCGCCCTCTACGTATCGCGCGGGATCCTTGTCGAACACGCGCTTGCAGCGGGCACAGCAGAAATAGAAGCTCCGGCTTCCGACGTCCGACCGGTACGTCGCAGAGGCGATCTCGACGTCCATGCCGCAGATCGGGTCCCGGGCCACGGTCTCGGCGGCCGCGACCACCCCCTCAACGCCCGGGGCATCCGCGCGCGCCTCGCTCCTGGATACCTGGACGATCTCTGCTAAGATGCTCGCGGCAATTTCGTTCGGGTGCACCGCGCCGATGTCGAGTCCGGCCGGGGCCTTGAGCCGGCCAAGCTGCTCGGCCGGCACGCCTCGGTCGCGC
This sequence comes from bacterium, assembly GCA_035295165.1. Classification (NCBI taxonomy): domain Bacteria; species bacterium. Next base: position 57,123 of record DATGJN010000091.1, on the reverse strand, counting down.
AGGACCCCCAGGACCGCCTGCGCGCGCTTCCGGCTGGCCACGAGGCTCACGTATCGCGCGTTGGTCCGAAGCGCGCGCTCGACCGCGTCTTCGTCGAAGGTGCCGTGGGTGACGACGACGATGAACGTTTGACGCGTCACGTGCACCTGCGACACCCGCTCCACGGAGGCCTCGGACGCGACGCGCTCGACGGCGAAGTCCATCGCCCCGCCGAGTTTCGCCAGCGTCTCGACCACGGGCCCTTTCCCGACCAGCACCACGTGCAACCTCGGCAGCATCGGCTCAACGAAGATCTCGAGGGTCCCGCCGCTGTGGCATGTCATGGGATACTCCAGCACGCCTTCCCGCTCTCCGGGCCCTGTGCCGCCCTCACCCACGAGGGCGATGAGCCGCGGATGACCGTCCGCGAGGGCCCGCAGCGCCTCTTTCACGACCACCGGCTCGGCGCAGCTCCCTCCGACCCATCCCGAGATCGTCCCGTCTTTGCGCACGACCGCCTTGGCCCCCGGCTTCGCTGAGGTCGGGCGGTCGCAGCGCACCACCGTGGCCAGCGCAAACGGCTCGCCGGAAGCGGCCAGCTCGTGCGTCAGGGCGAGGAGATCAAGCGCCATGCGTGCGCCGCTCCAGCGTCACGCACCCGCCGCCGGGGCCGGCCGTTCCCTCCCCGGCGGCAGGCAGAACCTCCGCGGTCGCGCGAGCGGCGACGGCCACCGAGCCGCCTCTCTACTCCGTAACCTTCGCGTCGCGCAGCGCCTTCCACACCTTCGCGGGCGTGATCGGGATGTCGATGTTCCGCACCCCGAGGTGCCACAGGGCGTCCACGACCGCGTTCGCGATCGCCGCCGGGGCGCCCACGGTGGCCGACTCGCCGACGCCCTTCGCGCCGAGCGGATGGTGCGGAGACGGCGTCGTGGTCTTGTCCGTCTCCCAACTCGGCGTTTCCATCGCCGTGGGCAGCAGGTAGTCCATGAAGCTGCCCCCGCGGATGTTGCCGTTCTCATCGTAGGAGATCTCCTCGAACAGCGCCGGCGCGAGCCCCATGGTGAGGCCGCCGTGGATCTGCCCGTCGACGATCATCGGGTTGATGATGTTGCCGCAGTCATCGATCGCGACGAACCGGCGGATCTTCACCTCGCCGGTCCCTTTGTCGATGTCGACGACGCAGATGTAGCTCCCGAAGGGGTAGGTCAGGTTGGGCGGGTCGTAGTACGAGACCGCCTCGAGCCCCGCCTCCATGCCCTGCGGGTGGTTCGTGTACGCGGCGAACGCGATGTCCTGGATCGTCTTCGAACGCTGCGGCGCGCCCTTCACCGAAAACTTGCCGGGCTCCCACACCAGGTCCTCTTCGGCCGCCTCGAGCAGGTAGGCGGCGATCTTGCGGGCCTTCGTCAAGATCTTGCGGGACGCCATCGCCGTGGCCGCGCCGGCGACCGGGGTGGACCGGCTCGCGTACGTACCGAGGCCGTAGGGGGCGGTGTCGGTGTCCCCTTCCTCCACCTGGATGTCGGCGGCCGGGATCCCGAGTTCCTCCGCGATGATCTGGGCGTAGGTGGTCTCGTGCCCCTGGCCCTGCGACTTCGTGCCGAACCGCGCGATCGCTTTCCCGGTCGGGTGGATGCGGATCTCCGCGCTGTCGAACATCTTGAGCCCAAGGATGTCGAAGTCCTTCGACGGGCCGGCACCGACGATCTCGGTGAAGCTGCTGATGCCGATCCCCATCAGTTCGCCCCGCTTGCGCTTCTCCGTCTGCTCGCGGCGCAGGTCCGCGTAGCCGATCTTTTCCATCGCCTTCAGAAGCGCGCCGGCGTAGTTGCCGCTGTCGTACTCCCACCCCAACGCCGACTTGTACGGGAACTGGTCCGGCCGGATGAAGTTCTTCATGCGGAATTCCGCCGGATCGATCCCGAGCTGGTGCGCCATGTTGTCCGCCATCCGCTCGATCGTCATCACGGCCTCGGTGACGCGGAACGAGCAGCGGTAGGCGATCCCCCCGGGTGGCTTGTTGGTATACACACCGTCCACTTCCACGTGGGCCGCCTTGAAGTCGTACGAACCGGTGCAGATGTGGAACAGCCCGGCGGGAAACTTGGACGGGTTGGCCGCGGCGTCGGTGTAGCCGTGGTCGGCGATCGTCTTGATCCGGAGCGCCGTCAGCCGACCGTCCTTCTTCGCCGCGAGCTCGGCGGTGATGTGGTAGTCGCGGGCGAAGGAGTCGGCCTGGAGGTTCTCCATCCGGTCTTCCATCCACTTGACCGGCTTCCCGGTCAGCACGGAGGCCGCGACCGCGATGACATACCCCGGATAGACCGGGACCTTGCCGCCGAACCCGCCGCCGATGTCCGGGGAGATGATCCGGATCTTGTGCTCGGCCAGGCCGACGTGCCCCGCGACCAGCGCGAACACGGTGCGGATCGCGTGCGGTGCCTGCGTGGTCATCCAGACGGTGAGCTTCCCCTGCACCCGGTCGAAATCGGCGACGCAACCGCACGTTTCGATCGACGCGACGTGGATGCGTGGAATGTAGATGTCTTCCTTGACCGTCACGTCGGCGTCCTGGAACGCGCGGTCGGTGGCGGCCCCGTCGCCCCACTCCCAGTGCCAGATGTGATTGTCTTTCTTGTCCTTCTTGTCGGTCCGGAGCACCGGCGCGCCCGGTTCGAGCGCCTTCTTCGGGTCGACGACGACGGGCAGCGGCTCGTAGTCGACCTCCACCGCTGCGGCGCCGTCGGCCGCGATGTAGCGCTCGGTCGCGAGGACCGCGGCCACCTCCTGCGCCTGGTACATCACCTTGTCGACGGGGAGCACCATCTGCGTGTCCGACATCAGCGTCGGCATCCAGTGGAGATTGTACTTCTCGAGGTCCTTCCCGGTGATCACCGCGAGCACGCCCGGGATCGCGAGCGCCTTGGAGATATCGATCTTCTTGATCTTGGCGTGCGCGTACGGGCTCCGCACGATGTCCAGGTAGAGCATCCCGGGCAACTGCACGTCGTCGACGTAGGTCCCCTTGCCGCGGATGAAGCGCGGGTCTTCCTTGCGCTTGATCGAATGGCCCATCCCTCCGACTTCGGGCGACGTCCTGGGCACCATCACGCGCCTCCCTGCCGCAGTTTCGCGGCGGCGTACTGGATGGACTTCACGATATTGACGTACCCGGTACACCGGCAGAGGTTGCCGGAGATCGCCCAGCGGATGTCGCCCTCAGTGGGGTTCGGGGTCTCCTTCAGGAACGCGTAGCTGGTCATCAACATGCCGGGGGTGCAGTAGCCGCACTGGAGGCCGTGCTCCTGCATGAACCCCTCCTGGAGCGGGTGCAGCTGCCCGTTCTGCTCCAGGCCTTCGACCGTCATCAGCTCCCGGCCGTCGGCCTGGACGGCGAACACTGTACACGACTTGACCGGCCGCCCATCCAGCAGCACGGTGCAGGCGCCGCAGTGGGTGGTGTCGCACCCGATGTGGGTGCCGGTCAGCCGGAGGACATCGCGGAGCATGTGCACCAGGAGGAGGCGCGGTTCGACGTCCACCTCGCGTTTCTCGCCGTTGATGGTGGTCTGGACGCGCATCGCGCTCACCCGCCCTTCCCGGCTCGCTCGAGCGCCTTCCGCAGCGCTCGGGCGGTGAAGACCCGCACCAGATCCCGCTTGTACGCCTCGGAACCCCGCAGGTCCTCGGCGGGCTCGGACTCCTCGGCGGCCAGTTGAGCCGCCCGCGCGATCGTCGCCTCGTCCGGCCGCTTGCCCTCGAGGGCCGCCTCGGCGCGCACGGCTTTGATCGGTGTCAACCCCACGTTGGTCAGGCCGATGCCGACCCGCTGGCAGGTGCCGTCCGGCGCCAGGGTCAGTTGGACCGCGACCGCCGCCGTGGCGAAGTCCCCAACCTTGCGCTCCAGTTTCAAGTACGCTCCACCGCTTCGGGCCGGCGGCGCCGGTACCCGGATCTCGGTCAAGATCTCGCCGGGCGCCAGCGCGGTCGTGAAGGGCCCGGTAAAGAACCCGGAGGCGGGAATCGTCCGCTCGCCGCGGGGTCCCGTAGCCACGATCTCGGCCCCGAGCGCCAGAATCGTCGCGGGATGATCGTTCGCGGGATCGGCGTGGGCGAGGTTGCCGCAGACCGTCGCGAGATTGCGCACGATGGGGTCGGCGATCATCCTGCTCGTGTCGTGGAGAATCGGATAACGGGTCCGGACGAGCTCCGATTTCTCGAGATCGGACTCGCGTACGAGCGCGCCGATGCGCAGCACGCCGTTGCGCTCCTCAAGGTACGTCAATCCCGGGATCCGGTTGATGTCGACGATGTGCGGCGGCGAGGCAAGCCTCAATTTCATCAGCGGGATGAGACTCTGTCCCCCGGAGAGGATCTTGGCGTCGTCGCCGTACTTGGCAAGCAGGGTCGAGGCTTCTGAGATCGAGGCGGGACGGTGGTACGAAAAACTCGCGGGGATCATCGTCGCCCCCCTTCGTGGATCTTCGCGGATCCTAGCGAGACCGGCCTTCGGAACGGTGGTGCCGTTACCGCACCTGGCCTACGGAGCGCTTCGACTTGCCACGATCATAACACCATCTTGCGGGGTGATCCAGAGTACCGTCACGCGAACAGGTGTGTGCCGCTCGTCGGACGCCTTGCGGCGCTGGACGCGTGGCGCGGAGCGCACACCGCGCGGCGCGCGCCGCCGCTCCGTGTCTCACGAGAACGCGGCATCCGTGGCGAGGACGGCGATATCTGCAGCCGGAGGTACGAGGAGCCACCATGCACGCCCAGAATTTATAAAATCGAGATGGGACATTGGCGAGAACAGCTTGCGACCTGGCGGCTACCGGTACCGGACTTTCCTCTCGTCCCCGAGGAAAGCGCGTTGGTCGTCGTCGATATGCAGTACATGGACGCGCATCCGGACTATGGACTCGGAAAGGTCTTTGCGACGGTTGATCCCAGTCGCGCGCAGTACTACTTCAGCCGCCTGCGAGACACCGTCATCCCGAACCTCCAACGTCTGCTCGAGGTGTTTCGTGCGGCGGGGCTGCGGGTCATCTACTTGACCCTGGGCCCGGTGCTCGCGGACGGCAGCGACCTGTCGCCAAACTTCCGACGCCGGTATCGGCTCGAAGAACGCTCCCTCGGCTTCCAGGTCACCCACCCGGTGGGCACCCCGGAGCACCGCGTCCTCGATGAGATCGCGCCTCGACCGGGTGAACTCGTGATCAACAAAACCGCGAACAGCGCGTTCAACGCGTCCAACATCGACAGAGTCCTCCGCAACTTGGAGGTGCGCACGCTCGTCATCGCAGGCGTGGGGACCGAGGTGTGCGTCGAGACCACGGCCCGAGACGCCGTGGACCGCGGATTCAACGGCGTCATCGTCGAGGACGCCTGCGCCACGCTTGACGACGCGTCCCACAACAGCGCGCTCCTCACGTTCGCACGGTGGTTTGGCAAGGTCGCCTCGACCGACGACGTCATTGCCGAACTTCGGCGGGGCCGCCCGGCTGGTCCCGACCGCGTCGGGCGGACACATCCATCCGAGCGTGAACCCTAGTTCCACTTCAACCCAATGAGCTGCTCGAGGTTCAGGTTGCCCCCGCTCAACACGCACACCACGTTCGAACCCGCCGGCATGTTGATCAGTCCGCGGAGTAGCGCCGCCACCGTGGCGGCCGCGGCTCCCTCCGCCACAAGCTTCTGATAGTTCATCAGCCACAGGACCCCGGCGAAAATCTGCTCGTCGGGCAGCGTCACGATCTCATCGACAAACCGGCTCACGACCGACCGGGTCACCTCGCCGACCCGCTTCACTCGCAGGCCATCGATGATGCAGTCGACATGGTCGAGCGTCACCACGCGCCCGGCCTCGACACTCCGCTTCATGCCGGGCGCGCCCGAGGACTCCACGCCGAAGATGCGCACGGACGGCTTCAGCGCCTTGAGCGCCATCGACACGCCGGAGATCAACCCGCCGCCGCCGATCGGCACCACCGCCGCGTCAATCGAGGGGAGATCGTCGAAGATCTCCAGCCCCAGCGTCCCCTGCCCGGTGATGAGATCCAGATCGTCGAATGGGTGAATATAGGTCATGCCTCTGGCGCGCACCAGCTCAAGGGCTTTCTCGTTCGCTTCATCCCAGATTGTCCCGTGCAACACGACCTCGGCCCCATACGCACGCGTTGCGGCGACTTTGGAGGGTGTGGCGTTCTCCGCCATGACGACGACCGCCGGCATCCCTTCGATGCGTGCGGCCAGGGCAACGCCCTGTGCGTGGTTCCCCGCCGACGAACAGATAACGCCACGCGCCTTTTGCTCCGCGGTCAGCGTACTGAACTTGTTGAGCGGTCCGCGAATCTTGTACGACCCGGTCCGCTGAAACATCTCGGCCTTGAGGTAGACGCGATAACCGGTCGCGTCATTGAGCAGCCGCGACGTCAGCAACGGTGTGTGATGCACGTGCGGAGCCACCTTCGCACGGGCTCGCTCGAAAGCGTCCCGCGTGACGCCCGCCGCAATCGCTTTGTCGATCATCTGGACGCCCTCCGGTCGCGTTCAAATGGGTATGTCGAACGGACGCATCTCCACGGCAACACGGCGAGTCGCGGCGATCAATTCGCACAAGTTGTTCACCTGGGCTTCAAAGATCAGCCGACCCTTTTCCGGGCTCGCCAGCGTCGGGTCCCCGCTCACTCCGGTTGGCCCGGAGCGTGCGAGAAACTCCTTGGGGGTCGACGGCGCCCACACGAAGTTCACGCCGGCCACCGCCGGATCTACGGTCGCGAACCCCGCGAAGCAGAAACGCCCGCTTGGCGGGTGGACCGCGCGACGCGCCTCGCTCATCTTTACGAGGTGCCCATAGCTGTGGAGCATCTGCGACGTCTCATCCTCGCACGCGTGCCCCACCGCGCCAGGCTGCCCCGACGTAATCGCACCGATCTCCACGCGCGCGCTCAACGAGAGGTCGAAGAGCAGAACGTAGCCCCCCGTGCGGTTTCGTACCTTCACCGCGGCGATCTCGATCGGCGGAAGGTTGGCCAACCGGTGCCCGTTGATGATGATGATGCGCTTGAATCCGTGATAGAAGAGACTCTGGCACACATCCTCGACCACAGCCGTCAGCGTTTCGGCCCGAAGCGTGATCGTTCCCGGGTAGGCCATATGATGAGGCGTCCATCCGTACCATACCGGTGGGGCCACCAGCACGCCTGCCCTGGCGCCCGCCCCCTGCGCGACAGCGATCGCCTCCGCCGCATCCGTCATCACCGGGAGGTGTCGCGCGTGCTGCTCAGTCGAGCCCACGGGAAGCAGCACCACGTCGTCCCGCTCCAGGTACGCCTTGATCTCGGGCCACGTGCGCTCGTGCAGCCAGGACGTCTGATCGGACATCGATTGCCCTCCTTGCGTGGTCTGCGCACGCACATACGCGCAACAGAAGGGAGCAGTGCCGTAGCGGTGTGAGCGTCGTCATCTGGTGACCAAGGGACGCCGGATCCGAGACAGGTGCTGGTCGCACCACTGTTCGCGGCGGGGCTGTCCGCCACCTCGTGACGCGAGAGGACTCAGATGAAGCATGACAGAACACCAGTGTCCGGCGTTCCTTGCGAGAGACCAAGCCCCTCGCTCCACGACAGCGTTCCCTGGGTGATGACGATGCGTATGGGTGTGGACATCGGGGGGACGTTTACGGACCTCCTCCTTGTGGACGACCGCTCCGGGCGGATCACCATCGAAAAGGTGCTTACGACATATCCCGATCCGTCCGACGGCGTCATGGCCGCGGTCGGACAGGCCGTCGCGCACGCGGGGGCGTCGCTGAAAGACGTCGAGGTGCTGGTACACGGCACCACGTTGGCGATCAACACCTTGATCGAGCGCACTGGGTCGCCCACGGCGTTGTTCGCGACGCAGGGACACCGGGATGCGATCGAGATCCGGCGGGAGCAGCGCTACGACATGTACGATGTACTGCTGGAGGCCCCCGAGCCGCTTGCGCCCCGGCATCTTCGCTTCGACATCGAGGAGCGGGTGTCCGCAGATGGCGAGATCATCCACCCGTTGAACCGCGACCAGGTCGCACAGCTGCTTCGGCGACTCGAACAGCGCGGCATCGAAGCCCTCGCGATCTGTCTCCTGCACAGTTACCGCAACCCCACACACGAGCGCGCCGTCGCGGAGATCGCGAACGCTGCCGCCCCGCGTCTCCGGATCTCGCTGTCGTCGCGCGTGGCGCCCGAGATCAAGGAGTATGAGCGCGCCTCCACAACGCTGTGCAACGCGTACGTGCAGGCGCGCGTGGACAGTTACCTCGCGCGGCTCGAGCGCGAGCTGGACACCGCCGGATTTCGCGGGGCCTTCTTCCTCATGCAATCCAGCGGCGGGCTGATCAAGACCGCGACGGCGCGCGAGCTTCCCGTTCGGATTCTCGAGTCGGGGCCGGCGGGCGGAGCGCTGGCCGCCGGCAACGTCGGCCGCCTCGCGAGCACGCCCCGGTTGCTGTCCTTCGACATGGGCGGCACCACAGCGAAGCTCGCGGTCATCGACGACGGCGAGCCGCTCGTCGCTCCGGGGTTCGAGGTGGCGCGCGTATACCGGTTCGCCCGCGGGAGCGGGCTCCCCGTGCGGATTCCCGTGATCGAGATGATCGAGATCGGTGCCGGCGGCGGCAGCATCGCCCGCGTCGACCAACTCGGCCTCATCCGCGTCGGACCGGAGAGCGCGGGCGCGAAGCCCGGCCCCGCATGTTACGGGGGCGGCGGCACGCTCCCCACCGTCACGGACGCGGATCTGCTCCTCGGGTACCTGGACCCCGACTACTTCCTCGGGGGGCGGATGCCGTTGGATCTCGAGCGGGCCAGCCGCGCGGTCATGGAGCACGTCGGCGGCCCCCTGGGGCTCGACCCAATTCACGCTGCTTGGGGGATTCATCGCATCGTGAACGAGAACATGGCGAACGCTGCCCATGTCCACCTGATCGAGCGGGGGAAGGATCCGCGCGCGTACTCGATCTTTGCGTTCGGCGGCGCCGGTCCGGTGCACGCGCACGGGGTCGGGGCCCTTCTGGGATCCCCGTCGATCATTGTGCCGCCCGGCGCGGGCGTCGCCTCCGCCGTGGGCTTCCTCACGGCCCCGCTGTCCTTCGAGTTCGTCCAGGGATGGTACGCGCGCCTGTCGGAGCTCGACTGGACGCGGGTCAACGTGTTCCTCGACGACATGGAGCGCCAGGGCCGCGCGCTGCTCTCGGCGGCCGGACTCGCAGACGCCGAGATCGGCGTGCGGCGTTCGTGCGACCTACGGTACGAAGGGCAGGGGTCCGACGTCAACGTCCCCGCGCCCGCCGGCAGGCTGGACGCCTCGCGGGTCAACGACATTCGACGCACATTCGAGCAACAGTACCGCGACCTGTACGGCCGCACGGTGCCCGGGTCGGGCCTCGAGGTTGTGAACTGGCGCGTGACCGTCCGGGGGCCCCGGCCCGGCCTCCAGCTGGCCGCCGGCGAGCCTGACGCCGGCGCCGCGCCGGACGCGCGCAAGGGCTCGCGCCGCGCGTACTTCGGGGACACCGGAGCGTTCGTCGAGACGCCGGTGTACGATCGATACCGGCTCGGGCCGGGGACGACCGTCGAGGGCCCGGCGATCATCGAGGAACGTGAGTCTACGGTTGTCGTCGGCCCCGGGGCCCGCGCCCGTGTGGACGCGTTCCTGAGCGTCGTGGTGGAGCTCGCGGGCTCGCGCGGGGAAGGCACGGCGACGTCCGGAGAGAGGCGCGTGCACCGATGACGGACTTGGGCGATCCGATCGTCCTGCAGGTGCTCTGGCAGCGTCTCATTTCGGTGGCGAATGAGCAGGCCGCCGCGCTGATTCGCACCGCGTTCACACCGATCGTCCGAGACGCGGAGGACCTGTCGGCCGCCGTGTTCGATCGGCGGGGCCACATGATCGCGCAGTCGGTCACGGGCACGCCGGGCCACATCAACTCCATGGCGACTGGGATGAAGCATTTTCTCGCGGCGTACCCGGCGGAGACGCTCAGCCCGGGCGACGTCCTCATCACGAACGACCCGTGGCAGACGTCGGGGCACCTCCACGATTTGACCGTGGCGACACCGGTCTTCCTGCACCAGACGCTCGTGGGGCTCTTCGCCAACACGTGCCACGCGCTGGACATCGGGGGGCGTCCGTTCTCCGCGGACGCGGACGATGTGTATGAGGAAGGCCTATACATCCCCATCATGAAACTGTACGAGCGCGGCGAGCCCAACGAATCGTTGTTCCGTATCCTGCGCGCGAACGTCCGCGCCCCCGTGCCCGTGCTCGGGGACGTCCACGCCCAGGTCGCGTGCAACGACGTCGGCGCCCGGAGCCTGCTGGCGCTGATGGAGGAGTTCCGGCTCGACACGCTCGACGCGGTGTCGGAGACGATCATTCGTCGCTCCGAGGAGGCGATGCGGCGCGCGATCGCGACGCTGCCCGACGGCGAATATTCGAGCGAGACGGCCGCGGACGGGTTCGACCGCCCCATTCGCATCAAGACCCGAGTAGTCGTCGCCGGCGACACCGTGACCGTGGACTACACAGGGACCTCCCCGCGGAACCGGCGCGGGATCAACGTCCCGCTGAACTACACGGAGGCCTACACCACCTTCGCGATCAAGGCAGCGATCAGCCCGGAGGTCCCCAACAACGACGGAAGCTTCCGGCCGATCCGCGTGATCGCGCCCCCCGACTGCATCTTGAACGCGCAGCCACCTGCGCCCGTCGGAGCCCGCGCAATCGTCGGACACTTTCTCCCGGGCACGATCTTCCGCGCGCTGGGCTCCGCGGCGCGCGACCGCGCGATGGCCGCGGGAGCCGACTCGGTGTGCCTGATCACCGTCCACGGGGAGACGTCCAACGACCCCTTCACGTACACGTTCTTTTGCCTCGGCGGCATGGGGGCGCGGGCCGGGAAGGACGGCCTCTCCGCCACCGGGTTTCCGAGCGGGGTCGCAGGCACTGCCGCAGAAGTCACCGAAACCCTCGCACCGGTGCTCATCCACCGACGCGAACTGCGGGACGGCTCCGGCGGCGCCGGCCGCTACCGAGGAGGGCTCGGGCAGACGATCGAGCTCGCGATCCGAACGGGCCGGACCTACGGAGTGGCCGCGACCGCGGATCGCACACGATTCCCGGCGGAAGGGGTCGAAGGCGGCCACGCGGGCGCGCCGGCGCGTACGGTCCTCGACACGGGCGAGGGGCTCGACTTCAAGAGCACGCACCAACTCGCGCCCGAGCGGCGCACCGTGCTCGAACTCGCCGGGGGCGGCGGGTTCGGCGAGCCGTTCGCGCGCGATCCGCGCGCCGTGCTGCGGGACGTGCTCAACGGGTACGTGCGCCTCGACGAAGCGCGTGATCACTACGGCGTCGCGATTCGCCAGCTGGCGTCGGAGAATGAGACGGTGTTGCTGCCCGAGGACTTCGAGTTGGACGAACCGGCAACCTCGAGGCTGCGGGCAGCGGCGCGGGGCCACGGTCCCGCGCCGTCCACACTGTCAGATGGGGCCTGACGCTCCGCGCCGTATCGCCGCGGAATCGGATCGCGCGCCGAGCCATTTCCGAACGCGCTCCACATAGGCTCGGTCGAGTTCGACGAGCCGATCGTGGAGGAACGAGAGCACGAGTCGTTCGAGGATCGCATCGGCGTCGTGACGCATCGGCCAGATCGTGCGGGCCCGATACACGTTCACGGCTTCTTCCAAGCGCGCGCTGCTGAGCGCGTGCTGGCTGCCGAAGTTCAGCGCGACGCCCTGCTTCGTCGAGCGCAGCTTCCAGAAGACGGCGCGATCGAAGAGCCAGCCGTCGGTCTGCCAGATCGCGTATCGTTGACGGCGGTCGCGCGGACGTTCGTACATCCGGACCACAAACTCTTGACGGAGAACCCCCCAGAACGGAAAGTCGAGCTGCTGGGTCACGGCGAAGGCGTCGCGGACCGTCCGCACTTCTTCGACACCCGGCCAGAGCCGGAGTAGCTCAACCGGCGCCTCGAAGATCCGCCGCGCGGCGGCGAGGCCGCAACCGACGGGCGACTCAATCGCGATGAGCGGCAGCTCGTGCACGTCACGAACGCGACGAGAGGGCCGGCCCGCGGCCTCCGGCGCGCGGACCGGCCCCGCCATCTTCTCGCTTCTTAGCCAGCGACCCACGGAGTGGACAGCTGGAACCACTCCTCGGGCGGATTGACAAACCCGCGCACCTTCTTGTTCAGCACGACGATGTTGAGGTCGTTGCAGATCGGCCAGAACGCGACGTCTTGTCCCATCGCGATCCGATCCGCCTTCCTGTACAACGCGGCCCGCGCGGTATCGTTGAACTCGGAACGCGCCTGATCGAGCAGCTTGTCGACCTGAGGGTTCCCGTAGAAGCCGTAGTTGACACCGTTGGGAGGTTGTCGCGTGGAACGGAAGACGATGTCGTTCCAGTAGTTCGAGGTCATCCCCCACGAAAGCTGAGAGGCCCCGGTGCCGGCGGGCCGGCCCTTGAACAGCATACCGATGTAGGTCACCCACTCGTAGGTTTTGATGTGTGCGGTGACCCCGATCTTCTTGAGATCGCGCTGGATCCACTCGATCATCGACACCGGGATCATCTGTCCGGAGCCGGCCGTGGAGGTTTCTAGCGTCGTCTCGAATCCGTTGGGATACCCGGCCTCGGCTAGCAGCTTCTTGGCGGCCGCGGGGTTGTACGGGTACGGCTTGTAACTCGGATCGTAGGCCAGCGTCGCCGGCGACAGCATCGAATACGCGGCGGTCGCGGTGTTCTTGAGCAGGTCGCTGCACATCCTCTCGCGATCGACACCCATGATAATGGCCTCGCGGATACGCTTGTCCTTGCCGACGATGGGGTCCTTGAGGTTGAACGCGAAATACCAGATGTGCGGGGCGTGGCTGGCCAGGACCACGTACCCCTCGTTCCGCAGCGCGGCAACGGAATCGGGGGGCGGCGCAAGTATGAAATCGACTTCGCCCTTGCGCAGCGTCGCGACGCGCGTGCTCGGATCGTCGAGTTGGCGAAACACGAGCCGGTCGGCGTTCGGCTTGGGTCCCCAGTACCCATCGAATCGCTCGAGCGTGATGTGATCGTTGGGGACGTTCTCGGCCACCTTGTAGGGGCCGGTCCCAGCCGGGTGCGCGGCAAAGTTTTGGTTGCCGAGTTTCTGCGCCTGCGCCGGACTGATCATCAGCGGCTCGCCGAAACTCTGCACCGTCATGCGCTCCCACTCGGCGAACGGCGTCGCGAACGTCATCTTCAACGTATAGTCGTCGACAACCGAAACGTCCTTGATCGCGTCGACCACGTACGAACAATAGCTGTTCGCGCGACCGTAGTACTGGGAAGCCTTCTTATCCCACATCCGCTGCCAATTCCAAAGTGCCGCCTTCGCATCGAAGTCCGTGCCGTCGGAGAACTTCACGCCCTTCCGAAGCTTGAACGTGCGGGTCAGCTTGTCGTCGCTCAACTGCCAGCTCTCGGCCAGCCGTCCGACAAGCGGCGGGGCGACGCGATCGATCGTCGTCAGGTCTTCGGTAATCAACCCCTCAAACATCTGGTACGTCACGCGATAGGTCAGCCAGCACCCGGTGGCCTGCGGGTCGAGGATGTCCGACGGTCCCTCCATGCCGTAGATGAGCGTGCCGCCCTTTTTGGGCGTGCCCCCGGAGGTTTCCGACCCGTAGCGGCCCGACGGCAGGAGCGACGACGGGCTCAGCGCCGCGGGTGCCGCCGACTGAGCCTGCGCGGTTGGCGCGCGGGATGCGATCGCCGCGCCGGCCGCGGTCGTCGCCGCCGCCTTGAGAAACGCACGCCTGCTGACCTGAACCGCCTTCAGCTTCGCGAGCAGATCACGATCAGAATCGCTCATCAGACACCCCCTCGCCGAGGATGGCACATCGGTTCTCTCCTCCAGATCAAAACTCCCGCCGCGGTCGCCGATACCCCGCCGTGGTGCCGGCTTCGCGCGCCGTCATGCGGGACGGGCGTTCACTCGATCGACTCCCGCCGCGCTCCGTCGCCCGTCGATGTCCCTCGACCGCGAACCCTTCAGCCGGCGTCTCTGTGGATCGAGCGCATCGGCCAGTCCGTCTCCCAGGTAGTTGAACGCGAGGGCCGTGAGCAGGATCATCAGCCCCGGAAGCGTCGAGAGCCACGGGGCGACGCTCAGCACGTCCTTGGCGTCTCGCACCATCGCCCCCCAGTCAGCGGTCGGCGGTTGCACACCCAGACCGAGAAAACTCAGGCCCGACGACAGCACCATCATCATCCCGACCAGGGTCGTGCTGTAGGCCATGACCGGGGGAAACGCGTTGGGCACGATGTGTCGCGCGAGGATGGTCCGCGTTGAGGCTCCGAGCGACTGGCTGGCCTCGATATACGGCAGCACCTTGATACCGCGCACGGAGTCATGCACCACACGCGTGATGTACGGGATCAGCACGATCCCGATCGCCAGCATCTGGTTCCGCTCGTTCGGTCCAAGGGCTCCCGCGATGGCGATCGCCAGCAGCGCGCTTGGGAACGCGAACAGGACATCCATGCTGCGCATGATCACCGTTTCCGCGAACCCGCCGACGTACGCCGCCGTCGAGCCCATCGCGAGACTGACCAATGTGGCGGCGGCGGTCGGCAGGACGCCAGAGAGCAATGAGATGCGCCCCCCCCACAGCAGCCGTACCAGCACGTCCCGCTGCTGGCTGTCGATGCCGAGGAGATGGCCGGGAGTCAGCGGCGGTGCCAGCCGAGGACCGTCCACCGGAGCCGTCGGATCGTACGGGGAGAAAAGTGGGATCGCCGCACTCACGAACACGACCGCCGCGATGAAACACAGGCCGGCGAGCGCCGGTCGGTCGGCGACGATGGCTCGGCGGATGAGGTTCCACTGGGACGGATGTCTCGGTCCCTTGTGCATGATCGCCCACCTCACGTGGGTGTGCGGTTCGCGGCCGTGCGTCCTCCGCTGCGGGCCGCCGTGCCGCTGCGGCCGCTAGCGTGAGAGGTGAACGGTGTACGCTCCGGTCTGCTCAAACGCATGGCCCGCTCGAAGCAGCGTAGACTCGGCCCACGCGGGCCCCACCAGCGTCATCCCGATAGGCAGGCCGGCGGACTTGGCGCACGGGATCGTGAGTGCCGGGTGCCCGGTCACGTTGAACGGGCACGTGTTGTGGTTGATCCCGAGCCCGCTCGTCAGGAACTCCTCTGGCGTAAGATCCGGCTCGACCGGCAGGGGAATCGCCTTCATTGGCAACGTCGGGAGAAGCAGGAGGTCGACGTCCCGGAACGCGTCCTCGTATGCGCGCGCCAACACGCGCCCCAAGTTCTGCGCCTTCGCGTAGTAGCGCCCGTGATACTGTTGCCGCATGTGCCGCGCCATCAGCATCACGAACTTCACGGTCTCCGGCAGGCTATCGGCCTCGCACAGGCGACCTCGAGCAAACGCCTCGAGCAGCGACACGCTGTACTGGCCTTTCCAGTTCGTGCCCATCGCGTTGCCGTCCACCATCAGGGCGGCGGCGCCCTCGATGGCGATGCAGTTCCAGATGTCAAATCCGTCCCGGTGCATCGGAACAGAAACATTCCGCACGGTCGCGCCCAACTCGGCGAAGGTAGCGGCCGCTCTGCGCACCGCGTCGTCGACGTCAGGCTCCGAACGGTTCGGCCAGCCGAACGCCTCTTCGAGCACCCCGATTCGCAAGCCTCGGGCGTCGCGGCCGAGCGCGGCGGTGTACGTCTCCGTCCGCACGTCGCGTTGCCGAGGATCGAGGCCATCGGCTCCCGCGAGCACCTCCAACAGCAGCGCGACGTCGGCCACCGTGGTGGCCATCGGGCCGATGTGGTCCAGCGTGTGCTCGATCGGGAAGATGCCCGTATAGGGGACGAGCCCGTAGGTCGGCTTGAGGCCATAGACTCCGGTCCAGGCGCTGGGGTGGGCGATCGATCCCCCTTGGTCGCCGCCGATTGCCATGTCACATTCGTCCATCACAAGCAGCACCGCACTGCCCGTGGATGAGCCCCCAACCGAACGGGACGGATCGTGGGGATTCGGCACCGGACCGGTATCGGAGGTAAAGCTGCTTCCGGAGAAACAGAGGTTCTCGCAGGTCGATTTGCCGACGATCTCCCCGCCGGCGTCCAAGATCCTGGTCACGATCGTTGCATCGAACTCGGGGATGTACCCCTCGAGAATCGAAGATCCGTTCATCATGGGAACGCCGGCAACGCACACATTGTCTTTGATCGCCACCCGTTTCCCACGCAGGGGACCGTCCGGCGCTCCCTTGATCGAGCACTTTCGGTACCACGCGTTGTACGGGTTGTCCTGGGGCCGCGGACGGTATCCCGGCGTGCGGGGATACGCAATTGGCGGAATCGGGTCGATGAGCCGGTCGACGCGCCGGTACGACTCCAGCGATTGCGCCACCAGCCGACGAAACGACTCCAGGTCCGCATCGCTCAGGTGCAGCCCGTGATCCTGCGCAATCTCTCGCAGTTGTTCGATCGTGGGACACCGTAGCATGGGCTGACTCCTTCCGTGGCGTAGGGCCCCGACGGGGCGCGGATGTTGCACGCGCCTGTCGCGCACCTCAAGCCTCTCCGAATCACGAACCGAGCCTGCCGCGGTCGGCTCTACGTCCCGGCTAGGTCGAGCGGAGCCGCGGGTTGGCCACCATCACCAACAGATCAACGACAAGGTTGATGGTCACGAACGCGGTGGCGATGAAGAGCACGGCGCCCTGGACGACGGCCAGATCACGGGCGGTCACCGCGAGATAGAGCTGAAGTCCCAGGCCGGGCCACGCGAACACCACCTCGCTGAAGATGGCGCCGCCCATGAGATACCCGAGCTGCAATCCGGAAATGGTAATCACCGGCGGAAGCGCCGCGCGGAAGATGTGGCGCCAGAACACGACCCAGCGCAGCAACCCCTTGGCGTATGCGACCCTCACGAAGTCCTGCTGGCGTGTATCGATGATGCTCGAACGCACCTGTCGGAGGATAATCGCCCCGGGTGCGGCTGCGGTTGTGAGCGCGGGCAGCGCCAGGTGCCGGAGCAGGTCCGGCAATCCCCCGGGGTTGCGCAGATCGTGGATGCCCTCGGACGGAAAGGTACCCAGCGCGATCGAAAACACGAACACGAGCACCAATCCGAGCCAAAACGGCGGCGCGTTCCCGATGAGCACGCCCAGGCCGACGCTCGCCCGGTCGACCCACGAATAGGAACGCACCGCGGCGACGACGCCCCCGGTCACACCAAGCAACACCGCGAGCAGAAAACTGGTGACCCCGAGGATGAGCGTGTTGGTGATCTTCGGGACGAGCACGTCGACCGCGGGCCGGCCGAGGTTCCAGGAGTACCCGAAGTCACCGTGCACCACGCGCCAGATCCAGCGCGCGTACTGCACGTAGATCGGCTGATCAAGCCCGAGCGTGTGGCGAATCTCCGCGATCCCTTCGGGGGTCCCCTGCGGTCCCAGCAGCGCTTCCGCCTGGTCACCAGGCACGAGCTTCATGGTCAGAAAAACCACCACCGTCACGCCGAGCAACACTGGCACGGCGTGCAGGAGACGGCGGACCGCGTAGGCGACCAACTTGTGCCCCCGGGTGGGACTCGTCGTCACACGCGTAGTGGCTTTCGCGGTGCTGCAAAGTGAGACCTGCCGTGATGACCGTGGCAGGACGCGTACGCCAAGGCGACCACGAATGTGGCGCCGCGATCGCCGGGAGCCAACGACGGGTCCGGCGCTCCGGGAGCGTTAGTCCGATGGCCGCCGCGCGAGCGCGCCCGCCGTCGCGAAACGGTGGATCCCTTCCGGCCTGTCGCCCTCAGCGTACGCGATGATCTCCCAGCCGCGCATCAACTGCGGGAGCTCGCCCGGCCGGAGGGCGTACCGTCCCCTGGCCGGGTCGTCCGGGGTCCGCACGTGCGTCTCGATGTATAGGTGACCGCCCGGCCGCAGCCACCGTCGCAGCCGCGGCAGCAGGCGGCGGCTCAGAAAGAAGGTCTGCACGATCAGATCGTAGGACTCGGCCCGAACCACGAAGTCATCCAAGTCCGCGGCGATGAGGTTCACCCGGACGCCGGCCCGCTGCGCGCGGCGCCTGAGCTCGGCCAGCCCTTCGAGCGAGATGTCGACGGCGTCCACGGTCCAGCCGTGGCGGGCAAGCAGGATGGCGTGCCGCCCCAGCCCTGCGCCGACATCGAGCGCCCTGCCGGGATCGAGCCGGCGCACCCACGCCGCGAAGAGCGGCACCGGATCCGCGTCGTGCCGGGGATCTTTCGACGCATACCGAGTGTCCCACTTTGCGCGGTCGCCCTTCACGCTGCCCGGTTTCGCCCGCGGAGATGCCGGGGTCCTTCCCCGACGGCGGCGGCGATCAGCGGTCCCGGCGGTGCCGGAGATGCTGGGTCACACCCGCCATGATGGGAATCGTCGCGAGGATGGTGCCGCCGCCAAGGAAGAACGCCCACTGAAGCCCCGCCACCGCGATCACGAAGCCCAGCACCATCGGGCTCGTGATTGACGCGACACGCTGCGCGCCTTGGCGAATACCGAATGCCACCCCCCAGAACTCCGACGCGACCGACTCCGCCATGAGGCTCATGCTCAACGGCTGTGTGATCCCCAGGCTGGCGCCCACCAACCCCGACAGCAGCACGAACGGCCAGAACCGGTGGAACAGCGGCGTCGCGCCGAGCGCGACGGCGACCAGCGCGGTCGCGCCGAGCAGCAACCACCGGTAGCCGAGCCATTCCACCGCCCGCGTCAGTGCCGAACGGACCAGCATCGAGCTGAGACTGATCGCCGCAAGGACGAACCCGATGAGGAATGTGGAGAGCCCGACGCGGTGCAGGTAGATCGGATAGAACGTCTGCTGCAGCTGCTGCGCCCAGACCATCATGAACGAGATGAACAACACACCGGCGACGCCCCGTTGGCGGACGATCGTGCCGACGAGGCGGTGCGCGGTCGCAAACGAGACGTGTCGCGAGGCCGGCGGGACGAAGCGCATCGACACGGTCGCCCAAAACGACGGCACCATCAAGATCCACACCAACGCGAACGCGGCGCGATAGCCGAAGTGACCCGCGACGTACCCGCCGAGCACCGGACCGACCACGGCCCCCGCGGAGTTCCACAGCGAATAGTAGCCGTAGTTCCTGACCCGCGTGGCCGGCGTGCTCGCCGCGGCAACGATCGCCTGGGGCGCGATGGCAAACCCGATGTTGGCGACGGACATGAGCGAGTACGCGACGGCCACCGCCCACACCGGGTGCAGCGTCGCCAGGACGATTCCCGCCAGCCCGAACAGCAGGACGGAGGCTTGCGCCACGACGACGGGGCCGCGCTGGTCCGCGAGCGCACCGGCGTGGAGCGAGATGAGGAGCGGCAGAATCCCGGAGCACCCGATGATGACGCCGACCACGCCGATGGAGGCGCCCTGCGACACAAGGTAGAGAGGGATAAACGGCACCGCAGCGTACCACGCAGCGTTCGACAGGATCTGCAGCGCGTTGTTGGCACGCAGAAGCGATTGCGGGTCCGCAACCAGCGCCCCGGCGTCGCGGCCGGGGCGCAACACCTCCGCGTCTGGTCTTCCCAACTCGGCCCTCAGGCCTCCCCCGCGATCGACGTACCCAACCCCCGGTATCGGGTTCTTCGGCGTCGCCCGCAGTACCTTGCCGGAGGCCGCGCCGCACGGAAACGAGGATCGCACCACGACGTGGGAAGACGCGGCGGCCTCGCCCGACCACGCCGACGCGGGACACCTCCCGAACGGCGCTGGGCCGGGCGACAGCCCGGCCCAGCGTGAGATGCGCATTCGACGGACGCGCCGACGCGCTAGCCTTCGGGCGGCTGCGCCGTGAACTCGAGCTCGAGCTGCGCCTGATTCTCCGCCTTCAGCACGCCGAGGATCGACGGCGGATCAAACCCGAAGTCGGTCATCAAAATCGACGTTTGCACGCTGCCGGTGAGTGTATGTCCCGTGAGCTTGATCGTGCCCGCGAACGTCTCGGGCTTGGTCACGTCTCGCACCCGAAGGGTGCCCAGAATCTGCACCGGGACCTCCTGCCCCTCCGCATACGACGCAGGCAGCCCGCGGATTGCCGTGGGCGTGAACACGGCGGTAGGGTACTTGGAGGATTCCAACCACTTACTCCGGATCGCCTCGTCGCGTCGGCCCTTGTCCGACTGGAAGGTGCTGATATCGACCGTGATCGATCCGACGCGACTGTTCGACGGGTGCGCGCGGTCGACGTAGACGTCGCCCTGGACCGCGTGCGTCGTGCCGACGGCCATGTTGAACCGTTTGCCTGTGAGGAACGTCTCCCCGACACGATACGTCACGGTGGACGGTTGCACGATGGTGAGCCGCTCGATGCCCGCGGGAGTCGTCCCCACCGGTGGCGCCGCCGCGGACGCGGGGAGCACCCCCGCGACACCGAGCCACGCGGTCAGGAGAAGTACCGCGGCTCCCGCTGCCGCGGTCCGGCGGCCCCGTCGATCGTCATCTCTCAACATGACCAGCATTCCCTCCCTGAGACAGAACCTCTCCGCGAAAGACCCACGCGCATGGCCGTGCGCTCCACCGTAGCGGCCCGGTGTCACGGTCCTATGAATGCGCCACTTGGCATCGCGCAGGCGTCGTTCGCGATCTGTGACGCGGAGTGTTACCTTATTCTCCCCAGCGCAGCGGCGCGTCTCTCGCAGGACGACGGCATCCGACACGCGCCCGCCGCCCGGCACACGGAGTAGCGACGGGGAGCGCGCGTTTGTTCCCGAACCCCGGCGCGTCGTATCCTGCCCAAAGGACTACGAAGCTGGGCCGTCAAAGTGCGCCCTGGTCCCGGGTCGTTGTCGACGCGCCGCGATCGATGACGAGACGCCCCTCCGCCGGCCCGGAAGCCTCGGACAACGCGGTCGGACCGCCCGACGCCGAGCGGGGAACTTCCTCTTCGCATCCGCATCCCGAAGGAGCGTGGCATGCAAACGGGGACGAAGCACGCAGCGGTAAGCGAGGCGACGTATCGGCGATGCGGAGCCGGGTGGCGCTGATCAGCGGCGGCAGCACCGGCCGCGGCCCGGCGTGACGGCGATGCCCAACGCGGATCTCTGCGACCTCTCCGCCTGGGAGATGGGTGCCGCGATCCGGGCGAAACAGGTGTCGCCCGTCGAGATCGTCGACGCGATCCTCGCCCGCATCGACCGGGTCAACCCGACGCTGAACGCGTACTGCACCATCGCCGCCGGGCAGGCCCGCGCCGCGGCCAGGGAGGCCGAGGCCGCGGTGATGCGCGGCGACGCGCTCGGCATCCTCCACGGGATCCCGGTGTCCGTCAAGGACCTGATCGAGACCGCCGGCATCCGGACGACCATGGGCTCGCTTGTGTTCGCGGAGTACGTTCCCGAGGAGGACGCCCCGGTGGTCGCGCGCGCAAAACGCGCCGGGGCCATCATCCTCGGAAAGACGAACACGCCCGAGTTTGGCCACAAGGCCGTGACCGACAATCGCGTGTTCGGCCCGACGCGCAATCCGTGGAGCCTCGCCCATACCTCCGGAGGATCGAGCGGCGGCGCCGCCGCGGCGGTGGCGGCCGGACTGGGGCCGCTCGCGGTCGGCACCGACGGGGGCGGATCCGTGCGGATCCCCAGTAGCTGCTGCGGCGTCTTCGGCCTGAAGCCCACGCTCGGCCGCGTCGCGCAGGCGCCCGTGTTCGGAGGGCTGGAGACGGCGTCCCACATCGGCCCGATGGCGCGGTCGGTTCGCGATGCGGCGATGCTGTTTGCGGCGATCGTCGGACCCGATCCGCGGGATCCTGGCTCCCTGCCCGCAGACGGGACGGACTACATGGCCGTCCTGCAAACCGGCGTGCGGGGGCTGCGTGTCGCGTGGACCCCAGACTGGGGATACGCCGCGGTGGATCCCGAGGTCAGGCGGATCGCCGAGGCCGGCGCCACGCGCTTTGCCGAGATCGGGTGCGGTGTGGACGAGGCCGGTCCCGAGTTTACGGACCCGGCACCGGCGTTCGAAGTCGTCTCCAGCTCGACGGCAGCCGCGCGCTGGGGTGACGCGCTTGCCACCCACCGCGGCCGGTTCGACCCGTCGTTCCTGCCGTGGATCGAAGAAGGCATGACGCGGACCGCGGTCGAGTTCGTCAGGGCGGCGAACCACCGCCGTACGCTCAACGACGCGTTCCGGCGCTTCTTCGAGCGGTTCGATCTGCTGCTCACGCCCACGCTTGCGGCTCCGCCCCTCCCCGTCGGGGTCGATGCGTACGACGAGATCGCGGGTCGACCGGTCGGCCGGCTCGGATGGCTCGCGTTCACGTTCCCCCTGAACATGGTGGGCTACCCGGCGGCCAGCGTTCCGTGCGGCCGAACCACCGCCGGGCTGCCCGTGGGGCTCCAGATCGTCGGACCTCGCCTGGCCGACGCGCTCGTGCTTCGGGCCGCGGCCGCGTTCGAGGCCGTCGCTCCTTGGGCGGCCGACCGCCCGCCGGTCGGGTAGCGGTCCATACCGCTCACGACAGGAATCGCCGCGGACTCCGGGGAAGCCAAGATTCAATCACGCACGTTTGCAACAATTCATCGCCATTGGTCGACGCGACACCGGACTGGGTCTGCAGGTGCGGCGTCCATCTTCTTGCCGCGAGCATGATCACGGGAGGGAACGCGATGACGAAGGGGTTGACGCGGCGCACCGTGTTGAAGGGACTCGGCGGAGCGGCGGTGGCGTGGGGCGCGGCGAACGCGCTCGGCGTGCGGGCCGTCGCGGCCGAGCCCGTGCACCTCAAGTTCATGGTCTGGAACTACCAGGTCCAGACCGTGCAGCAGTTCATCACCCAGTTCGAGACCGAGAACCCCGACATCAAGGTCGACACGGAAGTCATTCCCGGCAACGAGTACATCCCGAAGATCCAGCTCATGCAGAACGCCAAGACGCCGTTCGACGTGCTGTACGTGGCCGACGGTATCCTGGCGCAGTGGTCGCCGTGGCTGCAGCCGCTCGATGCCTACGACGGCGCGGGCGCGCTGAAGCAGCAGATGCTGCCGGTGGCGCTGCGCTCGATGACGTACCAGAGCAGGCTGTACGGTCTGCCGTACTTCTCGAGCTACTTCGCCCTCATCTACAACGACCGGATGCTCAAGGCCGCCGGGTTCGCCGCGCCGCCGAAGACGTACGAAGAGTGGAGCGACCAGGCGCGCGCGATCAAGAGCAAGGGATTGGCCAAGACGCCGATGCTGTGGCCGGTCAAGATCGCAGGGTGGGGCGGCATCTGGGTCGTCAATGCGATGGCGGCGTCGCGCGGAGGCCGCGTGCTGGACGACAGCTTGAACATGACACCGATCGCGCTCGCCTCGCTGCGGTGGTGGGTCTCGACGTATAAGGAGGGGCTGTCGGACCCGAACGGGATCGAGCTCGACCCGAACACGTCGGCCACAGCGTTCATGGGCGGCGACTATGCCACCATGCTGACGACCAGCTTCTTCGCCGGGCCGCAGTGGGCCAACGACAAGGACAAGTCCAAGGTGTACGGTGTGACGAAGCTCGGCCCGACCCCCGCCCTGCACCGCACCGCCGGGTTCGCGCGGCTCTACGCGATCAACGGCGCGAGCGCGCACAAGGCCGAAGCCTGGCGGTTCATGCGGTACATGGGCGGCATGAACAAGGACGGCAATTTCGTCACGCCCAAGGCGTGGGTGACCTCGGGCGCGCTGACCTGGGGATACCGAGGGGTGGAGAAGGATCCGGTGGTGGCGGCGTCGCTGCGGTCGTGGGGAGCGGACCCCGGCCAGGTCGAAGCCAACCTCGAAAACGCGGTGCCGATGAGCGGCATCGTGCCGTTCCAGGCGGTGTGGTACTCCGAGTGGGAAACCTACGCGAACGGCGTGCTGCAGGACATGCTCGTCGGGCGGACGCCGGTGGATCAGGGCGCGCAGGCGTGGTCGGCCAAGGCGAAGGAGCTGGCGGCGCGCTATAAGTGACGCGGCTCGCGGGTGACGCCGGCGGGCGACGGCCGCCCGCACGCGCGCGCATGGCGGACTGACCGAGGATGCCGGCGTCGCGGACGCAGTGGGCGCGGATGGACGTGCCCCTGCGTCTCCTGAACCTTCCCAGCCTTGTGCTGATCGCGGCGTTCACCATCGTCCCGGTGGCGTACGTCGCGTACCTGAGTACCCTCGATCTTCGGATCGGGGCGCCGGCGTCGGGCGGCTTCGCCGGCTTGGCCAACTACCGGTTCGTGCTCTCCGACGGCTCCGTGGCGACCGCGTTTCGCAACACGGTGTACTTCGCGGTGCTCTCGGTTGCCGTCGCCAACGCCGTCGGCCTCGGGATCGCCCTCCTGCTGGACACCGACGCCCCCGGGTCCGGATGGCTCGTGGTCGGCGCGGTGCTCGCCTGGGGGATCCCGGAGATCGTCAACGCCTCGATGTGGCAGTGGATCTACAATCCCACGTTCGGCTCGCTGAACGGTCTTCTGGTATCGCTGCACGTGATCGGCGGCTACCGCGCGTGGCTGAGCACACCGGCCTCGGCGATGCACGCGGTGATCTTCGCCTATTCGTGGAAGCTCGTGCCGTTCGTGGTGATCATCCTGTATGCCGCCCTGCGCTCCGTCCCCGCGGACTACTACGAATCCGCGCAGCTCGACGGCGCGGGCAGCTGGGCCCGGTTCCGCTACATCACGGTGCCGTTTATCGCCCCCGCGCTCACGGTCGCCGTCCTCTTCTGCGCCGTGTGGTCGATGCGCGCGTTCGACATCATCTACGTCCTGACGAGCGGCGGGCCCGGCGAGGCCACGACGGTGCTGAGCTACTTCACGTTCGCCAAGGCGTTCCAGTTCGGCGACCTCGGGGCCGCGGCGGCAGTGGCGTGTCTGCTCACGCTGATGACGCTCGCGATCACGTTCGGGTATTGGCGCGCGCTGCCGCAGGGGGACGGCTCGTGACCCTGCCGACGGGCGTGCACCGGTCTCGGCGCCCGCCGGTCGTGAAGCGGCTCGCGCTCGGCGTGCTGTTCGCCGCGAGCCTCTTCTATCTTCTGGCGCCACCGGCGTGGATGGTGATCTCGAGCCTGTCTCCGGACCGCGAGCTCCTCGCCCGGCCGCCGCATTGGATCCCGTCCGAGATCACGGCGGTGCACTACCGAACCCTGTTCCAACTGCGGGGCGCGGACGCCCGCGAGGCGGAGCAAAATCCGCAGATCCGCGCGTTCACTCGATCCTTTCTGAACAGCCTGACCCTCGCGTCGGTCACCGTCGTCATCTGCCTCGTGTGCGGATCGGTATCGGCGTACTCGCTGACGCGGTTTGTCCGGCCGGGCCGGAGGAACGTCATTCTGTTCTGCCTCCTCGGGACGCGCATGCTGCCGGTGATCGCCGTGCTGATCCCGATCTACATGGGGCTGCAGCGCGTCGGCCTGCTGGACACGCTGTCCGGTCTGATCCTGGCCGACGCGGGCCTGCTGCTACCGTTCGTCATCTGGATCCTCGAAGGGTTCTACCGCACGTTCCCCGTCGAACTGGAGGAGGCGGCCGCGATCGACGGATGCAGCCCGACGCACATCTTCACGCGGATCGTGCTGCCGCTGTCGTCCAACTCGCTGTTCGCGGCGGGCGCGTTCGTCTTCATCGCGGCCTGGTCCGATTTCATCGTGGCGCTCGTCTTGACGGCGACGGAGCGTGCGTGGCCCCTGTCCGTGGTGCTGGCGCAGTCATTGAACGCGATCACGAATCCGAGTTGGGGCCTGATGAACAGCGCCGGGTTGATGACGGCCGTCGTGCCGGCGCTGCTGGCGGTGATCTTCCGGGGCGCCGTGATGCGGGGATTGCTGGGCGGCGCGGTCAAAGGGTAGCCCGAGGGGAGGCAACGCATGCTCGCGGAGTTGATCACGGTGAAGACGGCGGACGGGGTCGACCTGGACGGCGCGTTGTATCGCGCCCCCGCGCCGGCCGGGCCGGGGCCCCAGATCCTCATGGTGCACGGGCTCACCTGGAACTTCTACCGCGGGCCGTCCCGGTGGCTGCCTCCGAGGCTGGCCCAGGCCGGTTACACGTGCCTGTCGCTCAACATGCGCGACCACGACCTCCAGGAGCCCAAAGACTTCGATCTCGCCCACCACGACCTCCGCGCCGGGCTGGACTTCCTGTTCGAGCACGGCGCGCACACGGCCGTGATCCTCGGGCACGGCTACGCGTGCAACAAGATCGTGCGGTATCCGGCCCTGTCGGGCGATCTCCGTATTCGCCACTGGATCCTCACCACGATGGGATCGGTCAAGCGCCACCGTCCCGACATCTGGCAGGGCGGGCTCCAGCTCGCGGCACGGATGGCCGGGCAGATCCTCGTCGTCCAGGGCGCGATCGACGCGTCGCTCGAAGGGCGCGCTCGGGCGGACGAACTGGAGGCGGCGGTCGGCGACGCCGCCGTAGAGATCGTCCAACTCGAGGGCGGCAATCACTACTTCGACGGGCGGCACGCGGAGCTGGCCGGATGCGTGGTGGAGTGGCTCCGCACCACCGCGTCCGCGGACGCCCCCAGAACACCGGATCGGTAGTGCCGCGAGACGACCGCGCCGCCGCGCGGCTCCGGTTCGGCGGCGTCTTGTGTGACTCTACTCTTCTCGGCGCGGCCGGCGAGCGGGCGCACGCGCTCTCGACAAGGAATTTGGCAACGTGGGGAGAATGGCCGGACAAACGCAACCTCGCGCTGCGACCACGGAGGGATACGAGCCCGCGCGTCTGAAACCGCGGCATCACGGCGTCAATCGGAGAGGAGAGCTGCGCATGCGGACCAGACCGGCTCTGCGTACCGCCGTCCTGCTCGCCCTGGCTTCGATCCTGACACTGAGTGTGTCCACGTTCGCGACAGCTGCTGGCTCGCCCACCGAGATCAAATGGATGGAATGGTGGGTCAACGAATGGGGTCCCGACAACTTCAACCGGCTGATCGACAACTTCCAAAAGGCCAACCCCGATATCAAGATCACCGTCGTGGACACGCCCTATCCGCAGATGTCCGGGAAATTGAACGCGGCCGCGGCCGCGGGCGAGAACTACGACGTGTTCGGCACCGAAGGCAGCTGGCTCCCGGGTCTGAAGAAGCTCGGGTACGTGGAAAACCTGGATCCGTGGCTCGCGAAGAGCAAAGCGTTCGCCGACACGCTGCTGCCGACGACGCTGCGCAAGATCAACGGCGACACGCTTTCGCTTTGCCTGTACATGATCCCCTATCAATTTGCCTACAACGTCGACCAGTTCGCGGCGGCCGGGTTGAAGCCGCCGGCCAACTGGGACCAGTTCATCGACGTGGAGAAGAAACTGCACAACCAAGGCGCCAACAAGTACGGCATGAGCATGCCGCTGTCCGACGGCGGCTTCGCGATGACGCGCTACTTCGGCTTCCGCCTGGCGCAGGAGGGCGGGCAGCTCCTTGACACGACGACGGGCAAGGTCACCTTCAACTCACCCGCGGGCGTCGCGGCGATGACCTGGTGGAAGAACTTCTACCAGATGGGGCTCGTCGTGCCGGGATCGTTCGGCGAGGACCAGGCGCGCATGCTCGAGTACGTCGCGAGCGGGCAGGTCGCGAGCATCATCGACGGCCCGTTCATCTGGTCGAAGTCCAAGCAGATCGATCCCAAGATCAAGCTGGCGTACGCGCCGGCGTGGCGCGCCAAGACCGGTGGTTACCTATGGAGCTGCAGCGGTGTGGCCATGAGCGCCAAGTCTCCGAACAAGGAAGCGGCGTGGAAGTTCCTGCAGTACCTCTACTCCCCGGCCACGGCGGTCGCCATGACCAAGGCGATCAGCCTGCCGTGGGCGACCCGCGCGGCAATGAACTCCCTCAACGGGAGCGCGGATCCGATGCTCAAGTACATCCCGCAGTTTGCGAACCAGGACGCCAAGGCGAACATCGTGCTGCCGGCGCTTCCCAACACCGGCACCCTGTTTGACCTGTTCAAGACCACGTTCCAGGACGCCGTCAGCGGCAAGAAACCGGTGAAACAGGCGCTGGACGAAGCGGCGGCCGCCTGGCAGACGTCGATCGACCAGTCCAAGTAGCGGGGCCCGGGCGCCGGGTGACGGTGGGGCGGGTGGCACGCGATGGCGGATGATCCGTCCGTGGCACGCGCGGTTGCGCCCGCCCGGCCGGCGGCGGGCCTCTCCGTCGCCGGCGCGCGCCGGCGCCTGCCGCGCTACGTCACGGGGTACCTGTTCGTCGCGCCGGTCGTGCTCTACCTGGTCGTCACCGCGATCTATCCGATCCTGACCGTCATCGCGATGGGGCTCCAGGATGTCACCGCGGGGCGGTGGCACTTCGTCGCCGCCGCCCACTACGCCTTCGTGCTGCACGATCCGATCTTCTGGAACGCCGTCTGGAACACGTCCATCTTCACCGTCGCGTCCGTGGTGCTGCAGCTCTCGTTCGGGCTGGTGTTCGCGCTGCTGCTGCACGAAACGTGGTTCAGCCGCGCGGTGCGCAACACGATGCGGGGCGCGCTCATCCTCCCGTGGGTCTTCTCCACCGCGGCGGCGGCGCTGATGTGGTCGCTGCTGTACGACCCGTACGGCCTGTTCAACTACCTCGCGGTCGGCGTGCTGCACTGGGCGCGTCCGATCGAGTTCCTCGGCGACCCCAGGATCGCGCTCGGCTCGATCATCGCCGTCAACACGTGGAAGAGCTATCCGTTCTACATGATCGCGCTGCTCGGCGCCCTCCAGACCATCCCGATGGAACTGTACGACGCCGCGAAGGTGGACGGCGCCGGCCCGTGGCAGCGGTTTCGTTCGGTCACGCTCCCCCAGTTGCGGGGCGTGCTCGTCGCGCTCTCGACGGTCGATCTGATCACCACGTTCGGGCACGTCGACCTGGTCAATATGCTGACGCAGGGCGGGCCGGGGCGCGCGACCGAGACCGTCGCGTTCTACGTGTACCGCACGGCGTTGCTGGACGGGAACCTCGCGAAGGGCGCGGCGACCAGCACCATCATGCTCGTGCTGCTCACGCTGATGACGCAAGCCTACCTGCGCGCCGTGGCGCGGCGGGAGCACCAGTCGTGGTAGTCGCGCCGGCGGTCTTCCGCCGCCGCGCCCGCGCGGCCTCCCACCAAGCGTGGCTCGTCGGGTCGACGCTGCTGTCGGCGGCGCTCATCCTCGTCCCGGTGGCGTGGATGGTGAGCGCGAGTGTGCGGCCGATCCGGGAAGTGCTCACGTATCCGCCGGTGCTGGTGCCGAAGACGGTCACGTTCGAGTACTTCGCGCGCATTCTCGCGAATCCACGATACCAGCACTTCTTCGCCAACAGCATCGCGATGTCGCTCGGCGCGCTCGCGCTGTCGCTCACGCTCGGCTCGTTCGCCGCGTACGGGTTCTCCCGGTTCAGGCTGCCCGGCGGCCAGGTCATGCTGATGGGCATCCTGAGCCTCCTGATGCTGCCGCGGGTCACGCTGATTGTGCCGTACTTCCGCCTCGCGCACGTCGTCGGACTCTACGACACGCTGCCCGGCCTGATCGTCGCGAACACGGCGTTCCTCCTCCCCGTCACCACCTGGCTCGTGAAGGGGTACTTGGACTCGATCCCGCACGAGCTCGACGAGGCCGCGATGGTGGACGGATGCACGCGCATGCAGACGCTCGGCAAGGTGGTCGCGCCGCTCGCGGTGCCCGGGCTCGTCGGCGTCGGCGCGTTCGTCTTCATCGCGGCGTGGAACGAGTACCTGCTCGCCGTGGTCCTCACCGAGACCTCCCGCTCGCAGACGCTCACGGTGGGCCTCGCGTCGTTCTTCGGCCAGTACGTGCGCGACTGGAACGGCATCATGGCGCTGTCCACGCTCGCCAGTCTGCCGCTCGTCGTCATCTTCATCTTCCTCCAGCGGTGGGTCGTTCAGGGGATCGGCAGCGGCGCGATCAAGTAGGAGGGGAACGCATGCGGATCGGGATCGCCGGCATCAGTCATGAAGCGTTGACGTTTTCGCCGGTGCCGCAGACGATGGAGGACTTTCGCGTGCTGCGGGGCCCGGAGATCCTGGGCTATCGCGGGCTCGCGGACGCCGTGCGCACGTTGGAGTTCGAACCGGTGCCGATCCTCGTGGCGCAGGCGCGGTGTCCCTCCGGCGTCGTGGAGGAGCGGACGTACCTCCGCCTCCGCGATGAGATGCTGGACCGCCTCCGGGACGCCGGCCCGCTCGACGGGATCTGCCTGGTGCTGCACGGGGCGATGCTCGTGGAGAACGTCTGGAGCGGAGAGACCGACCAGGTGCGGATGATCCGGGCGGCCTTGGGCCGCGAGGTACCGATCGCGGTCCGGCTCGACCCGCACGCGAACCTGACCGAGGAGTTCGCGAACAAAGCGGACACGTGGGCCTGCTTCCGGACGGCGCCGCACCGAGACCAGGCCGAAACGCTGCTGCGCACGCTCGGGCTCCTGACCCGGTGCGTCCGCGGGCGTCTCAGGCCGCGTCCGGTGTTCATCCGCATTCCGCTGCTGCTGCCCGGCGAGCGCTCCACGACGGACGTCGAGCCGATGCGGTCCCTGCTGGAGATGGCGCGGGAGATCGAGCGGATGCCGGGGATCCTGAACGCCGAGGTGCTGATCGGGTTTGGGTGGGCCGACACCTGGCACGCCGGCGCCAACGTCGTGGTCGTCGCCGAGGACGAGACCCACCTGCCGGAAGCCCGACGCCAGGCGCGGCGGCTGGCGCAGGCGATGTGGGACCAGCGCGAGCGTTTCACGTTCGACCAGGAGATCGCGGACTCCGCCGACGACGCGATCGATACCGCGCTGCGCGCGCCGGAGCAGACCGTGTTCATCACCGACTCCGGCGACAACCCGACGGCGGGCGCGCCCGGCGACGCGACGCACTTTCTGGCACGGCTCCTTGCGAAGAAGGTGCCCGACGCGGTCCTGGCCGGCATCCCGGACCCCGCGGCCGCGCGGGCGTGCTTCGAAGCGGGCGTCGGCGCGCAGACGACGATCGCGGTGGGCGGGAAGCTCGATTCCGTTCGCGGCGGCCCGGTGACGCTGACCGGCACGGTGGAACACCTCCACCGCGCCACCGCACCGACCGATGCGAGCCTGGCGACGTTCCGCGCAAACGGCATCCGCGTAATCATCTCCGACCACCGCTACACCTATCACGATCCGGACGACTTCCGGAAGGCCGGCATCGATCCGCTCGGACACCGGATGATCATCGTAAAGCTCGGCTATCTCATGGCCCCGCTCCGCGAGATCGCACCCAGGGAGATTCTCGCGCTCACGCCGGGATACGCGGACATGGACTTCACCCGGCTGCCGTACCGGCAGGTCACGCGGCCGATCTACCCGCTGGACACGGCGTTCACGTGGCATCCGATCATCTCGAACGTGGCCGGGTACGACGAGGACCGGCGATGATCGCATCAAGACGGCTGAGGGGGGCGTGATGGCGGACGAGGTGCGGTTCGAACTGATGCGGCCGCCCCAGATCGTCGAGGCGCGGCGGAAGTGCCCGGTCGCCTACCTCGCCGTGGGCCCCCTGGAGTGGCACGGGCCCCATCTGCCCATGGGCACGGACGCGATGGCCGCCCACCGCGTCGCGGTGGAGGTCGCGCGGCGGGTCGGGGGCGTGGTGCTTCCAGCCTACCACCTCGGCACCGAGACCGTGCGCGTCCCCGACGGACCGCAGGGCCTGCGGCCGCTCGGGTTCGAGGGGCACGAGCGGATCGTCGGCATGGACTTCCCCGGAAACTCCGTGAAGAGCCTGTATATTGAGGAAGGCACGTTCGCGGTCATCATCCGGGAGATCATCCGCCTCCTGAAGCAGGACGACTACCGCCTGATCGTGATCGTCAACGGACACGGCGCGCCGAATCACCAGCGCGCGCTGCGCCGCGTGGCCGCGGAGGAAAACGACCCACCGCGCGTGCACGTCCTGTTCGAACGGGCCGGCAGCGGACCGGCCCACCCGTCGCACGATCCGGGGCACGCCGGGCGGGGCGAGACCGCGTTCATGATGGTGGAGGCGCCCGCGAGCGTCGACCTCGGGGCGCTCCCGCCGATCGACGCGCCGCTGCGGTACCCCGACTACGGCATCGTGAACGGAGCCGCGTTCGACGGGCGCCCGACGCCGGATTTCACGGTGCCCCGCGAGGCGGACCCGCGATCGGCCACGCGCGACGAAGGGGCGGCCGCGCTCGAGCGCAACGTCGAGCGGCTGGCGGCGCAAATGCGCAAGTACATCGCCGAGTACGTGACGTGATCGGCATCTACACGATCGCGCAGACCTTCCCAGCTCGAGCGACCAGGCGGTAGACGCAGGAACGAGACGGACGCGTGCCCGTTGTACGCACGAGCGCCGACGGCCGGACGAACCGAGATCGCGCAGAGGAGCACCGCTGAACGTCCGCGCCGCCTACCCCTTGAGCGACCCGGCCATCAGCCCCCGCATGAAGTAGCGGCCGAGAATGATGTAGACGAGCAGCGGGGGGAGCGCGGCGAGGAGCGCCCCGCCCATCTGCACGTTCCATTCCACGACGTAACTGCCCGCCAGATTGTTGAGCGCAACCGTAATCGGTTGGACCTCGGGGTTGCTCGTCACTGTCACGCCGAACAGGAAGTCGTTCCAGATCGACGTGACCTGCCAGATCGCGGCCACGACGAACGCGGGTGCCGATAGCGGGACGATCACCCGGCGGTAGATTCCCCAGATCCCGGCGCCGTCGATCTCCGCCGCTTCGATCAGGTCCGTCGGCACGCTGGCGTAGTAGTTGCGGAAGATCAGCGTCGTGATCGGGATCCCGTAGACGACGTGGACGAAGACCAACCCCTCGAGCGTCCCGTACAGGTGGAGCCGCTGGAGCACCTGCACGAGCGGGATGAGGATGCTCTGATACGGGATGAACATCCCGAACAGGATCGCCGGGAACACCACGTCGGCCCCGCGGAACCGCCACTTCGCCAGCACGTACCCGTTCAGCGAGCCGAGGAGGGACGAGAGGATCGTCGCGGGGACTGTGAGTTTCACACTGTTGAGGAAGTTGGTGCCGAGGCCCCGGAGGCCGTGGGCGGGGTCTCCCAGCCACGCCCGCGCGAAGCTGCTGAAATACAGGCCGGTCGGCAGCGCCCACATGTGCGCCAGGCTGACCTCGGCGAAACTCTTCATCGAGGTCACGACGAGCACGTACACGGGCATGAGGTACAGGACGCCGGCCGCGATGAGCAGCGCGTAGACGACCCCGCTGGCCCGCGCGCGCCTGGCGCTCACCGCTCGACCTCCGTCCGCGTGCTGTACACCAGGTACGGCACGGTCAGCACGGCGACGAGGACCAGCAGGACCTCGGCGATCCCCGCCCCCTGCGCGAAGTGGTTCCCTCGGAACGTCGTGTCGAACATGAAGAACGCGGGCACGTCGCTGCTGAACCCGGGCCCGGGTCCGGTCATCGCGACGACGAGGTCGAAGATCTTGAGCGAGATGTGCCCGAGGATGATGACGGCGCTGAGCGTGACCGGTTGCAGCAGGGGCACGATCACGCGGCGGAAGATCTGTCCCTCGCTGGCCCCGTCCACGCGCGCCGCTTCGCGGAGCTCGTCCGGGATGCCGCGCAGCCCGGCGAGATAGAGCGCCATCGTGTACCCCGACATCTGCCACGTCGCGGCGATCGCGACCGCCAGGATGCCGATGTGGGGGTCCGTGTACCAGCCGGTGCGCAGGACGCCGAGATGCAACCACTCCAACAGCTGGTTGATCCCGACGCTGCCGACCTGGGAGCTGCCCGGGTTGAGCAACCACCGCCACACCACGCCGGTCACGATGAACGAGATCGCCAGCGGCGCGAGGTAGATCGTCCGGAACACGGCCTCCGCGCGGAACGCCCGCTCCAACAGGACCGCAAGCCCGAAGCCGATCGCAAGACACGCGGCAAGGAAGACCACCGTGAACTTCGCGGTGTTGACGATGTCGATCCGGAAGCGTAAGTTCTCAAACAGATCGAGATAGTTGCGCCAGCCGACCCACGCGTAGTCCGGCAGCACGTCGTTCCACCGGGTCAGCGACACGAACCCGGTCCACGCGACGAAGCCGTAGATGAAAACAGCCACGGCGATGATCGACGGTGCGATCATCGCCGCGGCGCCGAGCCGGTCCCACGTCCGGCCCCGCCGGGCGGCCCGCCTCCGTCGAGGAGGCGCGGGCCGCCCGGGTGGAGGGGCCGACGCGGGGCGCAGATCCGATCCGGGCGATCCGGTTACTTGCACACGCCGGCGTCGGCGCACGCCTTCTGAAGGGTTTTTTGCGTCGCCGCGATGTCGCCGGACGTGACGAACAAGCCGATCGCGTCAATGTACTCGGTCGACCACCCCTCGCTCGCCGCCGCCCCGTGAATGACGCTCGGGACGATCGTGTTGGTCGGCCACTGCTGCATCGCCCACTGCTGATACGGGCTGAACGCCGCCGGCGAGCAGTCCGTCCGCGCGCAGATCGAGCCCTTCGGCGGGTTGAACGTCTGCTGGCCGGTGTGCGAGCCGAGCAGGGTGAGCCACGCCATCACCGCGGCGCGGTCCTTCGCGCCCTTCGGCAGGCCGAAGCTGTCGGAGAGCGTGTCGTAGATCCGCTGGTTGCCGGGCGCGGGCACCCACCCGTAGTCCGAGAAGTTCTTGGACGTGAACCACCCGGCTTCCCAGTCGCCCATGATCTGCATGCCGCCCTTGCCGCTCTGGATGTACTGCGCCGCTTCGTCCCAGGTCAGCGCGGCGTGGTCGCTGTTCGCGTAGGTGAGCATCCGCTTGAACGTCTGCAGCGCCTTGGCGACGCCGGCGCCGGTCCAGGGGGTCTTCCCCGTCCACAACCCCTTGTACGCGTCCGGTCCGAGCGTCCCGATCAGGACGGTCTCGAACGCGTGACCGGACTCCCACCCTTCCTTATCGCCGAGCACGAACGCCGAGATGCCCTTGGCCTTGAGCGCGTCCGCGTCCTTGAAGAACTGGTCGAACGTCGTGGGTGGCTGCAGCCCCGCGCTCGCGAACACTTTCTTGTTGTACCAGAGCAGGTTCGCGCGGTGAATGTCTACCGGCACCGACCAGATCTGGCCCTGGTACGACAGGATGTCGATGAGACCGTGCGGCATCACCTTCTGCCAACCCTGCGAGGCGAAGAGGGTCGTCAGCGGTTCCATCTTTCCAGCTTTGACCCAAGTGTCGATCAGCTCGTGGCCGGCGTGGACCTGGAACGAGTCCGGCGGGTCCCCGCCGAGCATCCGCGTCTTCAGCACGGCCTTCGCATTCGTGCCGGCGCCGCCCGCGACCGTCGCGTTCACGATCTTTACGTTCGGATACTGCTTCTGGTAGACGTTGTAGAGCGCTTGCAGGGCGTCGGCCTCTCCGCCGGCCGTCCACCACGAGAAGATCTCGAGCTTGCCGGAGACGGTCGCGGCGGACGCGGCCGCGAAGCCCCCAAAGGCGAGGGCCGCCACGACGATCCCGGCCAGCACCATCACGCGCGGGCCACGAGCTCTCATATCGCGCCTCCTCTAGCATGTGCTGCGCCGCTTGGGCGACGCCGTTTCCACCTGAGGCTGTTCTCGGAGTTACGTGCAACTCCTCCGGGCGGAATATTTCTACTCTACGTTGCATCGCAGCGGTTCGTCTTCGGCGGCTGACTTCAGTGCGACGTAGCGCACCGGACGGCAAGCCGCAAGTGAATCCGCACCGCGGGAAAATTTCCGCTGCCCAGCGAACTCGCGCCGCCATCGCTTGTCTCTTTTCGAACCGCGGCTGACACCGGTCGAGTCGCCGACCAGCCCACGATCGGTCTCGATGGTAGACAGACGCGGCCTCTCGTCGTTCGTTCAGGTAGGGGAAACGGCACTCGCATTGGATGCAAACGGCGCTTGAAGATGCGCTTGAGGAGCATCCGCGTCTTCGCGAAGGCTCCTACCTGCTCGTCTCGCGACGCGCACAACCAAAACCCCCCCAACCCGCACTAACCATCAATAGGTTATTGACAAGTTATGGATGTTGCATTAGTCTATAACCCGTAACCACTGATTCGTGGGTTATCCCGCGTTCGGCAGTCCTCGCAGGTTCGCGAGCGTGATCCACGCGTCCGGAGAAGTGGAGGTCCGTGTGTCATGATGGCACATCGGCAATCATCGACAGCCACGATCGTGCTCGTCCTCCTCACCGTCTATGCGTTGTGGGGCTCGAGTTTCGCCGCCATCAAGATCGCAATGGAGGCGATGCCTCCGTTTGCGCTGCTGGCGATCCGCTGGATCGTCGCGGGCGCGCTCCTGTACGCATGGTCCTCCTGGAGAGAAGCGCGCAGCGGAGAGCATCTTGAGTGGCGCCACTGGCGAAGCGCCTTCTTCATCGGCGGGGCCGTCATCGTGGGAGGCATCGGCGGGGTGGCGTTCGCCGAGCAGTCGCTGCCGTCGGGCACCGCCGCGCTTCTGGTCTCGACGTCGCCGGCGTGGGCGTTGTTGATCAGCTACGGAGTGTGGCGAGAGCGCATCGCGTGGCCCACGGCGATCGGGCTCGTCATCGGTCTTGGCGGCCTTGCCTTGCTCGTGCATCCAACGCACGCGGATCACTTCAGCCCGATCGGCGTGACCGTGGGCGTCGCGGCGGCGATTTCGTGGGCGGTCGGCTCGGTGTACACGCCCAGAGTCGCGCTCCCACGGAGTCCCGCCCTCTCCGCGAGCATGCAAATGCTTGCCGCCGGAGTCATCCTGCTCGCGGCCGCGCTCACCACCGGCGAGATTCGGCGCGTCCACTGGACCTGGGACGCGGGACTGGCCCTCGTCTATCTCACGATGTTCAGCAGCCTGATCGGCTTCATTGCCTACACGTGGCTCCTGTCCGAACTCCCGATCACAATCTCGTCGACCGTCGCGTACGTCGCCCCGGTGGTCGCGGTCTTCGTGGGCTGGCAGATGCTCCATGAACGCGTCACACCCAGCACGCTCCTGGCGACCGGGATCGTCTTGCTGGGAGTGGCGTTGATGATGGTCACCCGCACGAGGAGCCGGCCGCAGCGGTCGGGGAACGCGGCGCCGAGCCTCCCGCCGCTGCAATCGGTCACCGAGATGGACGCGTTGTACTGCGACTGCCCGTAACCTGCTCGAGACGCCGAACGCGCGATGATCGTCCGGGAGTCGGCGCGTCTACCGAAGCGCCGCGCCGACCCCCAACAGTCCGACGAGCACGAGAAACCCGAGCACCATCGTTTCGAAGCCGCGGTCGGACAGTCGTCCGACGAGCGCGACCCCGATCAGGAACCCCAGCGCCAGGACCGGCAGCAGTCTCACCGAGAGCGCGACCGTCGACATGCTGATCGTCCCGCCGAGCGCCAATAACATCAGGCTCGTCGCGGTCGCCAGCAACACGTAGACGACCATGTTGGCGCGAAAGCGGTCTCTCGGGAGACCTCGCGCCACGAGGTAGAGTGCAACGGGCGGACCGTTCAGGCTGGTGCTCGTCGACAAGAGGCCGCTCAGGAAGCCGACGGCGATCGTGTCGAGCAGGGTACCGCGGAGGCGTGGCCGGAACCGCGTGAGCATCACGATCGCAAACGCCGCGGTTAGCGCCGCGATCGCCACCCGTAGCGTCTGCGGGCGTCCCCACAGGAGCAGCGCAACGCCGATCGGCATGCCGGCCAGACTCGAGAGAAACAGCGGCCGGATCACGGACCACTCGACCTCCCGCCGAATCTCGGGCCGGAGCGCGAGCAGGCCGCTCGCGCAGACCCCGAGCAGCAGGGTCAGCACGACGACGAGCCGCGGCGGGTAGACAAACGTCAGCAGCGGCGCGCTGACCAGGTTGAACCCGAACCCCGTCGCGGCGGCGGCCGCCGCCGACAGGGCCACGACGAGCGCGATCGCGATCAAGACCGACCCGGAAACGGCGTCGTGTCGCGCTCCGCCCCGGTCACAACGGCGCGAGGGCCTGCTCGTCCATCGCTTGGACCAGCCGCCGGAACGTCCGTGTGGTCTGTTCGTCCCAACTGCTGCGGATCGGGCCGCGGACGTGCGCGGACCCGATCGTGCCGCCGAGGGCCAGGAGCTCTTTGGCCGCGCGGTACCCGCCGAGGTGGGTCTCGAACGTGATCAACGGGAGATACCGCGCCAGGAGGTCGGCCGCCCCCTGTTGGTCGCCCCCGCGGTAGAGGGCCAGCACGCGCACGAACACGCTCGGCAGCAGGCTGCTGGGCATCGTGCCCGCCGCGCCCTGCTCGAGCTCTTCGAGGAAGAGAATGCCGCCGATCCCGCCGAACGCGCCTTTGACCGCGTCCTGTCCCAGCCGGCGCAGCCGCCCGATTTTCGCCGGTGCTCCCGCCGCCTCCACCTTGAAGTACCCGAGGCGTTCCACACGCCGCGCCAGCTCCGCCAGGAACGAAGCGGGCATGCCGACGCCGCTCAGCGGATGATCCTGGAGGATCAGAGGCACCGTCGTGGACTTCGAAAGCGCCTCGGCGTGTCGCTCGACTCCCTCCAGGTCGGATACCCACTGCCCAAAGAACGGAGGGAGAAACATCACCGCGTCGGCTCCCAGGTCCTGCGCCTCGCGCGCGTATCGCACGGCACCGATCGTGCTCGGGTGGTTGCACGTCACCACAACGGGGAGACGACCGTCCACCCGCTTGACCGCGCAGCCGATCACGCGGGGGCGCTCCGCGTCGGTAACGGCGTATCCCTCGCTGGCGTTCGCCAGCAACACCACGCCGTGCACGCCGGCACGCAGCAGGAAGTCGATCGTCGCGCGCTGGCCCGCCTCGTCCAGCTCGCCGCGGTCGTCGAAGATCGTGGGCACGATCGGGAAAATGCCGTCGAGCGAGCGGTCCTCCACCATCGACACCACCTCCTTGGCGGCCCGAGGCCGCGCGCCCTTGCCGCCCGTCGCGACACAGACGCCGGATCCCGGCAGGTTCCTGTCGCAACGCTACGCGGCAAGACCCCTTGCGTCCTCTTCTCTTGGAGGAAACGTCCGGCGAGGTGCATACAGCACTATAGGCAGGCCCATCCGGCGGCGATCGCCTCTTGACAACGTAGAGAGATGAGCGGCCGCGCGACGGCCGGTGGCGGGACGTCGCGGAATAGCAAGCACCTCGAGCGGGGTGCGCGGCTCAGTCGGCGTTCCAACGAACCTCGGGTGGGGTGGCCGCGATGTCCGCGGTTCTCAATCGCTCGGCCGCCGTGACGAGATCCTCGACCATCGCCTCAGCGATGGCGTGTCCCTTCTCCGGCGTGGCGAGCGTCGCGTCCCCGTACACCCCCGTCGCGGAATGGCCGGGCCCCGGCTCCCGGTGGTACATCGGCGGGACGAACACGCCCGGCGAGCCGGCCCGATCGGGTAACTCCCGCGCCAGCTTCTCCAGCCGCACCGCACCGGGGGCGATCGTCAGCAACAGGGACGTTTCGTGTTCGTCGGCGTGGCTGCCCCGCGGTTGACCGAGGAGACCTGCGGTCCGCTCGGCACCGAGATCGCCGATGCGCGTGACCGCGACGAGAATGCGCCGCGCGCGGTCCAAGTCCCGCGCGACGATCTCCAGCACCGGGTAGGTCGACACACCGGTATTTAATAGAAGAAAGCGCCGCGGCCCGTGTCGGTGCATCGAAAGGATGAGATCCTTCATCATGGCCTGGAAGGTCGTCGCCTCGAGGTGGGTGCTCCCCGGGAACGATGAGAAGTGGGGATAGTAACCGTACGTCACCGTCGGCATGACCAAGACGGGCACGCGTTCCGCCAGGCGCCGAGCCAGGTAGTCTGCCATGATACGGTCGGTCCCGAGCGGCAGGTGCGGCCCGTGCTCCTTCGCGGCGGCGCCGATCGGCACGACGACGAGCGGATCGGCCCGCAGGAGCGGTTCCGCCTCGTCCCACGTGAGTTGCTCCAAGTACGCGCTTCGCACTGCCATCTGCTCCTTCGCGTCCGCTGCTCGGGCGCGGGGACGCCGGCCGGTCTTGGGGCGTCAAGACCCTTCGGCGATGCGCTCCCAGATGTCCTGATAGCGGATCGGGAGACCGAACTCGTCGACCTCGACGTCCGCGCGGAACCCGCTGTCCCGACTCTCGTATCGGTAGGTCCGTTCGGCCCGGCGTTCGTAGGATTGCCTGGCCGGCACCACCTCCAGGCCCGGGACCAACACCCAGGCGGCCACGATCTCGGCCTTCTCGCCGACCGCGAGCCGGAGGCGGTTGATCGGCAGGGCGTTCGTGGAAGGGCTGAGGGCCAAGTCGACGTCCGTGCACCCC
Source organism: bacterium (assembly GCA_035295165.1). Taxonomy (NCBI): domain Bacteria; species bacterium. The sequence goes on along the minus strand of DATGJN010000091.1, from coordinate 16,889 downwards.
GCGAGTCCATGGACCTGCTCCCCGTTCATGCGCCACCGACCGCCTACACCAACCGAAAGGCGCAACGTCGACGCCCTCGACCCGCGGCGCTGTTCGATGGTGAGCGCGCGCGATCGCCAGTCCGGTCCGCATCGAAGCCGGTAGGCCACCCGCAGCGGTTCTCCTTCGTGCGCGGTCACGATCTCGCCCGTGATCTCGTAGCCCGTCTTGAGTTGCGAGAGCACGGCGTACTCCAGGCTCGCATTGTCCCGGTGACGCCGCCAGACGACGGCTCGGAGCGGCGTCGCCCCGCCACCCGCAGCGCCCTCTACGTGTCTTCCATCCATTCGGAGTCCCCCAGGCGCGCTCGGCGCGGCGGCATATTTCGTCGCCTTGACCGATCGCTCCCGCAAAAACGCGGCGCTACCGCCGCGCCGGGCGCAGGAAGAGGCGCGCGGCCGTTCCGCCCATGATGCCGTCGACAGCGGCGGGGGAGAGATCGAGCGCCCTAATCGTGTCGAAGGCACCGGCGACGTCGCCGATGACGTGCGGATAGTCGGTGCCCATCACGAGCTGCTCGGCGCCCACCGTACCCAGGGCGCACTGGAGCGACGGGACCGAGAACGACACCGTGTCGTAGTACAACCGCCGTAGGTAGTGACTCGGCGGCTGCGGGATGCGGTCGCGGATCTCCGGGTAGGCGTGATACCCGTTGTCGAGACGCTGCATCAGGTAGGGCAACGTCCCCCCGAGGTGCCCGACCACCACACTGAGACGCGGCAGCCGCTCGAAGACGCCGGCGAATACCATCCGCGCGACGCTCGCGGAGGTGTTGAACACGAAGCCGAGGAGCGGCACGAGGCCCGGCGCAAATGTGGCATCCGGCAACGCGGGCGGCATCGGGTGCACGAGGAGCGGGACGTCGAGCGCCTGGGCGCGCTCATACAGCGGGAAGAACGCCGGGTCGTCGAGATACCGGCCGTCCACGTTGCTGCCGATCAGGGCGCCGACCAGCCCGAGTTCGGTCACCGCCCGCTCCAACTCCGTGACCGCGGCGCCGGGGTCCGGAAGCGGCAGGCTCGCCAGGCCCGCGAAGTGACGGGGATGGCGGCCGACGAACTCGGCGATGCCGTCGTTGGCCCGCCGCGCCAGGTCGCGGCGCCGCGTCGCCGGCCCGATGTACACGCTCGGGATCGTAATGGACACGACCTGAAGGTCGACGCCGAGCTTCGCCATCTCCTCGATGCGCCGCTCCGGGCTGGTCATCTGCGCGGTCATCGTGACGATGCGTTCGCCGTGCAGCGCGAGGATCGTGCGGCCGAGCGCGTCCTGCGTCAGCGCGTACGGCTCCGGACCCCGGGTGAGCGCGTCCATGTAGCCGTCGGGGTAGAAGTGCGCGTGCACGTCCACGATCACTGCGATCCCCCCTCGCGCTCCGTCCGGGTTGCCGGCGCACGGATGCGCTGCGGCCTCCGGCAGGCGTCTGGGCCCGGAGGTCGAGCACTCAACCCGCCGGCGTGTGCCCCTCCAAGATCGTGGTCAGCTTGCGCACGTCGATGTTGCCCCCGGACACGATGCACACGACGGTACCGCTCCCTGCTGCACCCGTCAACGCGGCCGCGACCCCGGACGCGCCCGCACCCTCCGCCACGATGTGGTGCCGTTCGACCAGCAGGCGGATCGCCGCGGCGATCTGGTCGAGCGACGCCACGATCGCGCCGTCGAGGAGCCGGCGGGCCAGTTCCCACATCTCGGGAAAGAGCGCCGGAGTCCCGATCCCGTCCACGAAGCTCGCAACGTAGTCCACGGTGACCGGGTGCCCGGCCGCCATCGATGGGGCGAGCGGGGCCGCAGTCGCAACCTCGGCCGCGAACATCTTGGTGGCGGGGCTCAGGGCGCGCAGCGCACAGGCGATGCCGCAGGCCAGCCCGCCGCCGCCGTAGGGGACGACCACGGCGTCCACGCGCGGCAGATCCTCCAGGATCTCGATTCCGACCGTCCCGTTCCCGGCGATCACCGCCGCGTCGCTGAACGGGTGCACGAAGAACCCCTCCAGCCCCTCGAACTGCCGCGTCCGAAACACTTCGAGCCACCGGGCGACCGGTACCTTGATCGGGCGCGCCCCCAGTCGGGTGATCGCCTCGAGTTTGATCGCCGGGGCATGATCCGGGACCACGACCGTGCAGTCCACGCCGACCTGCCGCGCATACCAGGCGACCGCCTGCGCCATGTTGCCGGCGCTCGCCGTCCAAATGCCGCGCCGCAGCGATTGCGGATCTGCCCGTCTGATCGCGTTCCCCGCTCCCCGCAGCTTGAACGATCCGATGGGCTGCAGGTTCTCCAGCTTCAGGTAGATCTTCGCGGGAGCGCCCTCGAGGTTCAGGGGAATCAGTGGAGTACGGATGGCGCTTCCGGCAATCCGCGCCTGTGCCGCGCGAATCTCGTCCAGCGATGCGGGGCTCAATACAGCAGGCTCACCCATGGGCGGTCTCGTCCCCCGATCCGGTGGCAGATACGCGGCACCGCATCCCCCCTTCCGCGCCCGCGGTGAGCGCTCCTGGCGGGATGACACCCGGTGGTGGGGCTACGTGCTCTCCGGCCTCTTCCTCCTTGTCGGCGGTGCGCGCTTGGGCACAGAGCCTATAACCCAATCAATCCCCGCCTAACGTGGAGTGGGGCTTTCCTACGAGACCATGCTGTTATGCTGCGGCAGGACGCTTGATGAGGACGAAATACGCGCAGTTGCACGGCCGTTGGTTCGTGCCATGGGGCGTGGCGCAGCGAGATGTAATGGCGCCTGCAACGCCCTCCACGGTGGCATGGCACTTGTCACACCGGTAGGTCCCCGTGACCGGCCAGGGAAGCCCGGCCTTTGCACGCACAGACTCTGGCATCAGCCACCACCCAGGAAATCGCCCTCTACCACCACTCTAACAGAAAGAGACACGGGCGGGGTCAATTGCTCTTGACGGGCTTCACGATCTCGATGTGCACGATCTTGACCGGCTGAAGCGGGCGATCGCGCGCATCCCGGGGCATGCGTGCGATCTTCTTGACCAGCGCGACCGCCTTGTCGTCGCACTGACCGAAGATGGTGTAGCCGGCACCGTTCTGGGGGTTCAGGCCGGGCTGCGCTTCCTCGGTGATGAAGAACTGCGACCCGTTCGTGTTGGGGCCGGCGTTGGCCATGGCCAGCCGTCCGGGACGGTCAAAAAGCAGATCGGTGTGCAGCTCGTCCTGAAACTTGTAGCCCGGACCGCCCGTGCCGGTCCCGAGTGGATCGCCGCCCTGGATCATGAACCCCGGAATCACTCGGTGGAAGATGACCCCGTCGTACATCGGCCGATGATGCTCGATCTTGCCCGTCGCAGGGTTCGTCCAATCCTTGTCCCCGGTGGCCAACCCGATGAAATTTGCCACGGCCAGGGGTGCTTTGCCGGGGTAGAGCTCGCACCGCATGTCCCCGGCCGTCGTGTGGATGATCGCGATCGGGTTCTGGGGCGCGGTGTTCGTCGCAGCTTGGGGCGCCGACATCTCGTGCACCTCGCTTTCGGCAGGATCGTGCGCTGCGGTCGGAGCAGCCGCGACGCGAACAGGCAGCACCACAAGAACGCCGAGCAACGACAGCATGAACACCCGCTGCATCCAGCACCTCTCGACAACGTCCGAACATTCACTTTCGTGTGGACGGCACACCACCTCCTCCTCAGCGCCAAGATTGGACGGGGGCGGTGGCAACGCGGCCCCGCCTCAAGATACCAGGAGTCGCGTCTGGCAGTGTGAACTATCTCTTTCGGATACCACCGCGTGTTGCGGGATGAGCGATTCTCTGTCCGAGCGTGCCGGAGGTGCTCGGAGGTGCACTGGGGTCTCGCATCGACTCTGGTCGAGCCCGGGTGGCTCCATACGCTCGGCACCTGGTCTCGGGTCACCATCGACCACGTCCGGACGGCCGCCGTGCAGTGGGGCCCATGGGCGCCTGCGACATCGATCCTCGTCACCATCGTCAATACCTTTCTCCCTTTTCCGACCGATCTGATCATCGTGACGAACGGGGCCGTGTTCGGGTTTTGGAACGGCCTACTCGTGTCGATCGCCGGTGCAATGGGAAGTGCGTGTCTCGCCTTTGGGATCGCGCGCCTGGTGGGGCGCGCGGTGGCTCAGCGTGTCGTGCCCGCGGGTGCGATGGAATGGGTCGACAACACGGTGGAACAAGGGGGGTGGGGAGCCGTTCTCTTGATTCAGTTCATCCCGCTCCTACCGTATAGCCTGTTGAATTTCGCGCTCGGTCTGACGTCCGTCCGGTGGACGACGTTCCTGTGGGCGACTGCCGTGAGCATTCTGCCGACCGACATCCTTCTCGTCGCGCTGGGATACGGTGTTGCGGAGGCCCGAACTGTTCTCTACTGGACGGTCGCCGCGCTCGTGCTCCTCGCGCTAGTGACGATCTGGCTTCGGTATCGGCTCGCGCGGCTGTTGAAGATCCCAACGAAATGGGCTGGTACGTCATCGTCATGAACCAAATGACCCGTGCCCCGATCGCCGGGGGGAACGCCCCTCTATCACGGGGAACGACACGTCGGACGGAGATTGGAGGACACTATGGAGCGACGCACGGGTTCGACGGCCACCTATCTCGACCGCGCCTCGATGGTCGTCATCATCCTCACGTTTGTCCTGTTCCTGTCTGCGCTGGTGGTCAAGGGATTCAACCACGACCTGTTTCTCGAGGCGGGCGTCCTGCTCGTCTCCGTGAAGATCATCTTGAACGGCTGCTACATGGACGCACACGTCGGACGATTGGAAGGACGTATCGACGAGCTGCGCGGGCTTCTCGAACAGCTCGTCCGCCCGTCTCGACCTGCAGAGCAAGAGCGGGAACCTTAGCCTCCGCTCACTCAATCCCTTGCGCGGCGCGGTCGCCGGACCCTCCCGGACGCGATCGCCGCACGGAGCGGTGCCAGCCCGCAGGGAGTGGTTCAATCGGCGCATGACGTACATGTCCTCGGGTTCGTAGGGATCCGCCGGGCGCCGTGATGCACCGGGCCGGTGGCCGGTGGTTCGGAAAGGGCACTCGAAATGCCGGGGGCGACGGTTACCGGCGCTTGCGTCCCTTCGCCGCGCTCTTCTTTGCGCCTGCGCGAGCCGTCTTGCCCCGCTTCGTGATCGCGCGCGTCTTCCGTTTGCCCCTGAGGTTCGGTTTGGCCGCTCCCGCGCCGTTGTTCCCCATCGTTCCGTTCCTCCCCCATCCGCGCGCCGTTTACCCTACCGGCCGGCGCCGCACCGATCGTTGTCGTGTCTGTGTTGCGCACTGCCAGTTCATCCGGAGCGCACGCTTCTCCTGCTCAGTCGCGCTCCGCCTCGGCGATGGCGTCGTCCAACGCCGTCGCGCGTCCCAACGCCCACGCGTCCGCAAACTCGCGCGGCGGTATCGTCGCGCGGGCCGCCGCCACGTCACGGTCGTAGTCGGGACGGTCGGACGGCAACAACGGCGCCGCGATCGCCTCGCGCAGCGCCTCCGCGGCGCCGAACAACCTGGCCGCCCGGACCGCCTCTCCCTGCGCCGCGGCGAGTCCCGCGAACCCTTCGAGTTGGTACGCGAGCCCGGGCTTGTCGCCGAGCTCTCGGCGCAAGACGAGCCCCTCGGCGAGCAGCGCGCGCGCCCGAGCATAGTCGCCCTGCCGGGACGCCACCAACCCGAGGTTCGTGAGCGCCATCGCGATGTGCTGCTTGTCCCCATGGCCCTGCCAGATGTCGAGCGCCTCAGCCAAGAGTGCGGCGGCCTCGCCGTAGTCCCCATGACGGAACGCCGCGCGGCCGAGGTTGTGGAGCGCGAGCGCCACGCCCCACTGGTCGCCGAGCTCCCGCCGCAGGGCGAGGCTCTCGTCGAGAAGCGCGCGTTCCGCAACCGGATCTCCCTCGCCGGCGGCAACAAACGCCAAGTTGCCCAGGATCCTCGCGACGCCGCGGCCGTCGCCGGTCTGCTTCCACAGCGCGAGGCCGTGCTCGTAGAACCGCCGCCCCGCCGCGTAGTCTCCCTGACCAAAGACGGCCAGGTTACCGGCGGCGTTGAGCGCATCCGCGCGCACCACCGCCGGGGTGCTCTCTCCGACGCGCAAGAGCGACTCCAGCCATCCGCGGCCCTCGGCAAAGTATCCGCGCACGAACCAGAACCGCCACGCCGCGCCGATCAGGCGCAGCCCCGCCTCGGTGCGGCCGCTCTGGAGCGCCCACTCGAGCGCCGCCCGGAGGTTGTCGTGCTCGGCTTCGAGCCGGTCGAACCATGCCGCCTGCGTCGAGCCGACCAGCTCGGGCGCGGCCCGCTCCGCGAGCCCCAAGAACCAGTCGAGGTGGCGCTCGCGCACGGCCGCCTCCTCGCCCGACTCCCTGAGCCTGGCCACGCTGTACTGCCGCACCGTCTCGAGGAACCGGTAGCGCACGTTCGCATCCTGCTCGTCCATGAGCACCAAGGACTTCAGGACGAGCTGGGTCAGCAGGTCCAGCACCGCAAGGGGCGCCTCGTCCCTGCCGCCGCACACCGCCTCGGCCGCTTCGAGCGTCCACCCCCCGGCGAACACGGCCAGGCGGCGCAGCAGCGCCTGCTCGCCTCCCGAGAGCAGATGATAGCCCCAGTCCATGACCGCTTGCAGGGTCCGATGCCGGGGAAGCGCCGTCCGGCTCCCCTGGTTCAACAACGAAAGCTGGTCGCCGAGACGCCGTGCAATCTCCGATACCGGGAGCGCCGCGACGCGGGCGGCGGCCAACTCGATCGCAAGCGGGATTCCGTCCAGCCGACGGCACACCTCCAGCACGGCCCCCGCGTTCTGGGACGTGATGGCGAACGAAGGCTGCACGGCCGCGGCGCGGTCCAGAAACAGCCGCACCGCTTCGCTCCCCGCCGCGGCGGTCGCCGTCGCGCCCGACCCGAGCAGCGACAGAGACGGCACCCGCCACATCCGCTCTCCCGCGATCCGTAGCGACTCGCGACTCGTGGCCAGCACCCCCACGCCGGGGCACGCGCCCAGGATCGCGTCGATCACGTGCGCGCACGCGTCGATCAGGTGCTCGCAGTTGTCGATCACGAGCAACATCGTCCGGTCGCGCAGCGCGTCGGTCAGGCTCGACAACCAGGGCCGGCCGGGGATCTCCCGCACCCCCAGGGTGGACGCGACGGTCTGCAGGACCAGTGCGGGGTCGGTCAGCGGTGCAAGCTCGACGAGCCACACGCCGTCCGCATAGCGCGGCACGACCTCTGCGGCGACGCGCAGCGCAAGCCGCGTTTTCCCGCACCCGCCCGTCCCCGTCAACGTGACGAGACGGGCGGTCGATAGCAGCTGGCCGACCTCGGCGCGTTCCAGGTCTCGGCCCACGAAGCTGGACAGCTCCTGCGGCAGGTTGTGGCGTTCGACGGGGAACGAGCGCAGCGGCGGAAACTCCGCCTCGAGCTCCGGGTGCGTGACCTGGAAGAGATGCTCGGGCTCCCGCAAGTCCTTGAGCCGGTGCGTCCCGAGGTCGCGGACCGCGACCTCGGGCGGCAGCGCATCTTCCACGAGGTGCAGGGTCGCACGCGAGAGGAGGATTTGCCCGCCGTGCGCGGCGTTGCAGATCCGGACGGCGCGGTGGACATCCAGGCCGACATACTTCCCGGCCACGCGCACGGGCTCGCCGGTGTGCACGCCCATGCGCACCCGCAGCCTCGCGTCGGTCGGCCACGGGTGGCCGAGGAGCGCCCGCTGCGCGGTCACCGCGGCCACGACAGCCGCCCGGGCGCTCGAGAACGCGACGAGGATCGCGTCCCCGTCGGTGTCGACCTCGCGGCCGCCCTGCCCCGTGAACGCGGCGCGCAGAATTCGCCGGTGCTCGTCCAGGAGCTCGGCGTAGCGGGCGTCGCCGTGGTGCTGCAGCAGATTTGTGGAACCCTCGATGTCGGTGAGGACAAACGTCACGACACCTGGACGATCGGGCATGCGCATTTCCCCGGAACGGGCCCGCATCCGCCGTTCGGCGGGCCCACTTCCACCGTGGTCTGTGACGAGCCCCTTTCGGTGGAGTGTCGGAAGGTCCTGCCGATCGCGGCGCGGAGGCGGCTATGCGGTCATCGCGTGACGGCCCGAATTGTCCAGAAATCGTCGCTGAGATGCGGGTCGGCGAGGTAGGCGTACGGAAGGGTAAAGTAGCCGCGCTGCCCCCACCCTTCGCCCCACGAGTTCCGGGCAAGGAGCCGGCGCGCGCCGTCGTCGTAGCCGACGGCCAGGACGGCGTGTCCGTGGCCGATGTGCTGCTCCCCGCGCTGCGGCAACACGGCCACGCCGCTTCGCGCCACCGCCGCGGCTTCGAAGCTCTTGTAGACGGCCATTCCGAAGACGACCGGGTGCCCCGAGGCGAGACACGTCCGGATCGCGGTCAGGTCCGGGTCCCGCGGCACCCGATGATAGCTGATCGCGCGATGTCGCTTCGCCGCGCGGAAGCACCCGGGTGCGGGCTTCGTTTCGAACCGCGGCACCCGATACGGCCACAGCTCTTCCGGGCACACCCCGAGCGCCGCGACGGACTTGACGGCGTCGCGGATCGGCGAGCCGGTGTCGCACCGCTCGCACCCGCGCGCGGCGCGCGTATTGAAGTAGATGAACATCCGCGACGGCCGGAAGTCCGGCGCGAGGTTCTCCATCCTCCGCATGTACTGAATCGCCGCGCCGACCGCGTTGGCCGTACAGCTCTGCAGTTGCCCCTGATCGTACACGGGAGGACATTGCGGGCGAAGATCGACGCGGCGCGGACGCGTCCGCGCGAGCGCCGGGGGCGGCGCGTACTCGTAGTCCCGCCGGTCGGGGAGATCGCGGACCCATCCGTAGTAGTTCTGCTTCCGGTCGCCCACGCGCGCGGCCTCCTCGGCAGATCGGTGCGGCCCAACCCCGCGGGAGGTCAGGACAACTCGGCGCGCAACCGCTTGAGATCCACCACGGTCAGGCGCTGGCGTTCGTGGAGGATCAACCCTCGTTCGACGTAGTAGCGCAGCCACTTGTTGACGCTCTCCCGCGTCGCCCCGACCATGCCGGCGAGATCGCCCTGCGTGAGCCGGGACGCGATCAGGACGCCCCGGGGGTCGGGCTGGCCCCGGGTCTCGGCCAGGTCGACGAGGACTTTGACCAGCCGGGTGCGCACGTCGAGGAACACCGCGTCGTGCATGCGATTGTCCGCGCCCCGCAGGCGCCGGCTGAGCGTCGTGAGGAGCACGAGCGCGGCCTGCGGATGCTCGGTCACAAACGCCACAAACGCCTCGCGTGGCAGAATGAGCAACGTGGTCGGGAGCGTCGCCACGGCCTCGGCCGACCGAGGTTCGCCGTCCAGGAGCGCAAGCTCCCCGAGGAAGTCCCCGCGGCCGAGCAGCCGGAGGATGACCTCCTTGCCGTCCGATGAGCCGAGGACGATCTTGACCTCGCCCTCCTCGACGATGTAGAGTGCGGTTCCGGGATCGCCCTGGTGGAAGACCACGTCGCCCGCGGCGTAGCGGTGCCGCCGCATGAGGGCCGCGACGTCGTCCATCGCCGTCGGGCCGAGCTGCGCCAGGAGAGGGACCTGTGCGAGCAGGTCTCGACTCAACGTGGCACCTCCTCGGTCCGCATCTGCGGGGGTCGCGTCTGTGCGCCGCTGCCCGTCGCAGTCGCGGGACGGCACACACACGCGGCCCACCTTTCGACGGACGCCGGTCCGTACCTCCGTCGCGGCCGCACCGGGCCGCCCTGGCGGCCCGGCGGGCCGGGTCATGACGTGAAGTCTCTCAGGGACCGCTTCTCGCTTAGGCGCCGCAGCTTGCTCAACGCCTTCAGCTCCAACTGCCGTGCCCGCTCCCGCGTCACACCGAACGCCTTCGCGACCTCCTCGAGCGTGCGCGGTTGGTTGTCGTCCAGGCCGAACCGCACGACGAGCACCTTGCGCTGCCGGGGCGGGAGCGCGTCCAGGAGGTCCGCGAGGTGCGCCTTGAGCACCGAGGCGAACGCCGTTTCCATCGGATCGGGCGCGGTGGCGTCCTCGATCAGGTCGCCGAGGGAGCCCTCCCCCTCGTCCTCGATCGGCGTTTCCAGCGAGATCGGCGCGCGGGCGATCTGCTGCACCTTCCACACCGGCTCGACCGGCTTGTCCATGACCTGCTCGATCTCGTCCAGGCTCGGTTCCCGTCCCAGTTCCTGCGCCATGCGCTGCTGGAGCCGCGACAGCTTGTTGACCTCGAGCGCCATGTAGACGGGGATGCGAATCTGGCGCGACTGGTCGCCGCGGGCCCGCATCAGCGCCTGACGGATCCACCATGTGGCGTATGTCGCGAACCGGTAGCCGCGCCGCCAGTCGAACCGGTCGACCGCCTGCATGAGCCCGAGGTTGCCTTCCTGGATGAGATCCGACAGCGGGACGTCGGATCCGGCGTACCTCCGGGCAAGGCTGACGACGAGCCGGAGGTTCGCTTCCACGAGGTGCCGCCTGGCCTCCGCGTCGCCGCGTTCCACCCGTTTGGCCAGTTCCACCTCGTCTGCCGGACTGAGCAGCGGCACCCGTCCGATTTCGTCGAGATACATCCGAACAAGATCGCCGCCACCGTGTCCACCCCGCACTACCGCAACCTCCGCTGTCAGCGACCGCGCCTCGTGTGTCTGTGGTTGGATCATCCCCGACCCTCCCTGGCCGTCCGAACCCGAGCGGCAGCCTTGAGCTCACCCTCACGCGCGCTTGCGAGACCGTCCGAGCATCGATCCTCGTTCGCGGTGCGTATTCGTCGATGAGCTCGTGGCCTTACGATATGCCCGATCGATTTTTCGAACAATGGACCGCATCACGAACTGACTGTGAAGTGTTTCACAGCGAACGCACCGCCCACGAGGCATTGAGGGCGACACCGCCCCGGACCAGACGGACGAGCCCAGACCGGGACCGTCGGGGTGCGGGGTGGCTCGACATCCGTGGTCGTGCGGCCGGTCAGCAGGCATCAAAGTGTGGACTGTGACCCCGTTCACACCTCGCGAGTAACGCCGCTCGCTGCGCGGTCAACGGTCGGGCCGTAGACTGACCCTGCGACACGGTACGGCGATGGCCAAACATTGAGGTGAATGCAATGCCAACGGCGCTTCCACCGGGACTGGAACCCTCCATGGTGCTCGGCGTCCTCCTCTGGTGCCTCATCCTGGCGGCGACCGCTGCGGCTCGAGCGGATGAACCTAAGGAAACGAACACCTTCTGGAAGCGCTGGCATGAGCGTGATGAGTTCCTGCGAGCACCCGTGCCGGTGCCGTTCGGAGAGAATAGATGGGACGCTGACGGCGACGGGATCGAATCGCGCGCCGCCGGCGCGCTAGACTAGACCGTTACGTCGCCAACACGACGACGCAGAACACCGTCGTCCGAATCACGGCGCGGCCGTCAACTGGGGCCACCGTTTCGGCATCTGCAGCCTGAGTGTCATGTCCATGGAGCCGCACGCCTGCCCGACGCGCAGGTCGCCGGCGGCCGAGATCCACATCAGCGCCTCCACGGCCCGCATCCCGAGGCGGGTCTCGAGAATCCTCAGCATGTCCTCTACCACCATGCCGCGGGCCACGGCGAAGTCGCGGCCCCACCCCACGGTGATTACGCGGTCGGCCGTCTCCATGCGCGGGGCCAGCAGCGATCGGTGCCGGACCAGACCGATCGTGCACGTGACTTCCGCCGCGATCTCCACGCCGCCGCCGCTCAATTCGCCGTCACCCATCGCCGCGTGTACGTCGCCGATGTAAAGCAACGCGCCCGGCACGAACACCGGCAGATAGACGCGGCATCCCGCGCCGAGCACCGCGTGGTCCATGTTCCCCCCGAAGCGGCCGACGGCGCCGGAACGCGGTTCCGAGGGATCGGCCACGCCGATCTCCCCCACCATCGGGCGACACGGAATCCGGAGACCCTCGCGCCACACCACGTGCCCGTCCTGGACGTCCACAACGCCGATGAGCGACTCACCCACACGGCCCCTGGGCACGACCAACCCGGCGTCGCTCGCGGCCATGTATCCGGGAGGCCGGAGCGCAATGTCACGCACGTCGACCGCGAGCACGTCGCCGGGCTCGGCACCCTCGATGCGGATCGGCCCGGTGAGGGCGTTCGTGCGACCTCCGGGCGGTGGGGGATACGGCTGAAACGTCCCCGGCGGTCCGACGATGAGAGCGCCCGATCGTGGGTCGCGCGTCGCCACGCGCACGGTTACACCGGGGAGGATCGTTGCACACGGCGGTGCGGTCGGCGAGTAGGCAAACTGCCCGTGCGGTGTCGCGATCGCGATGATCTCTGTCATGCCCACGCCCCTCCGACGTGGCCCGTTCTGTGCAGCGCCGAGCCGCGTCTGCCTAATACGCAGGCGTGTGTGCCAAACTACGAACAGCGCCGCGGGGTGCCGGCCACGTCCGCACTGTTCGTAGTAGCGGCACAAGCACCTCCCCACTCAGGCGCCACAGTCGGACGTTCGGCGCTCGCGCGTTGTCGCGGCGGTGGCTGGAACGTGGATGCGCACCGCGGGTCCGGGCCAACAGGACAACGCGGCACCGCGGGCTAACCACTCCATCACGCCACTTTGATAGGAACGGGGGAACACATGCGCCTGTACATCATGCAACTCGGGATGAATCCGGACACCGGCAATCCCTATCCGGGCTACCTGATCCAGACCGATGACGGGACGAACATCCTCGTGGATACCGGCTTTGGCCCTAAGATGGTCGAGACGAGCCGTCGGCCCGACCACCAAGGTCCCCGCGTCACCGAGGACGACCTCGTCGTCAATCAACTCGCGCGCCTGGGCGTCCGCCCGGAGAACATCCGTTACCTCGTCGCCACGCACTTCGATGGAGATCACGCGGGTTATCTCGCACCGTTTACCGCCGCGGAGATCGTCGTGCAGCGACGCCACTACGACACGGCGCAGGGCGGGCACCCGCGCTTCGCCGGCACGCGCGAGCAGTGGGGCGATCCTCGTCTGCGCTATCGCCTCGTCGACGGGGACACGACGTTGGTCCCCGGGGTCGAGTTGATCGAGACGAGCGGGCACGTGCCGGGACACCAGTCCGTGCTGGTACGCCTCCCCAAGACCGGCCCCGTGCTCCTGGCGATCGATGCGATGGCCCGCGCGCTGGGAGATCACACCCCGGAAACCCGGCCGATCGGATCCTACGACCTGGAAGCAGCGGGAACCAGGGCGAGCACTCGAAAGCTCGTGGACCTGGCCGCGCGCGAGCGGGTCGCACTCATCGTCTACGGACACGACCCGGATGAGTGGAAGAAGCTCAAGAAGGCGCCTGAGTTCTACGAATAGGCCGCAGGCGCTTTACCCAGACGCGAGGCGTCCACCCGGGGCATCCCGCCCATCACCGCGGAGGGAGAGCCCAGCATCGATCGCGGCCGCGGGGCCACGGCCGCGAAACGCCTTGCGTACACAACAACCCTGAGCGCACCATGTGAGCCATAGCCTAGCGCCGCAGAGGAATGAGCACGCGCAGCTGGTCTTCTCGCAAGCAAAGCCCTCCCCAGATTAGCACGCCGATATAGACAGGGAAGAGAGCTTCGGCAAAGAGTGGACTGCCAACGCGCACCTGGGTAGCGGTCGCGCCGCCAAGATAGCCCGTCAGCAAGATGGCGCCGAGGATCGACGTGCGCGGAAACACATAGACGACCACGCACACGATCTCGAGAATTCCTAAGGTCGGAGCGAGGCTCACAGGATACCCGAGCCGCGCGAATGCCTGGACCACTTGCGCCGGCATCATCACATGCAGAGCGCCGTCGAGCAGCAGGAACAGTACAGCCACCGTGCTGACGATACGTCCGGTCCAGAGCCTGCTCTTCGAGCCCGAAGCGGTTTGAGTGCCTAGTTGCATACGATATCACCCGCCCTAGTTTGTTCTCGTGTGTCCGCACCACACACGCCGCACGCATTGCCGTCGTCTCAACAACCGGAGCGTGGGACCCCGCCCGCTCTCACGCATGTTTGTCCGCCGCCCCCCTTTTGGACCGATCACGCCCTCGCAGGTTCAACGCGAGTGCGGCCGCTCTCGGCGTGCGGCACCAGTCGCCAGCGGCCGTAGGCGACGAACGCCGCGAGGAGACCCACTGCCAGCGGGATCAAGACCAACGGCCCGCCGCCCGAGGCCAGTGTGAACACCGTCGCACCCAGCATGACCATCACCAGCCCAGCAGCGGCTAACGGTGTCAGGCTCGTACGGATGCGCAGCAGACCCGGAAGAATCAGACCGAGCGCGCCGAGTACCTCGGCCACCCCGATGAACCGTACGAACAGGCCCGGCAGTGGCATCTGCTGCGTCAGCGCATCGAGGGGCATCACCAACTTGATCCCGCTGGTGAACAGAAACAGGAGCGCGAGGAGCCCTTGAACGGTCCAGAGCACGTCCCTCATGATTGAGTACCCTCCCTTTGAACGTTCTTCTCTGTGCCTGCGTCGTCGTTTGCCTTTTCGTGTCGGGCCGACCAGGCGCTAGCGGACCGGTCACGACCGGGCGAACTCCGCCACCGGATCGATCCTTCTCTCACTGCATTGTCGAGTGGACAGACTCCAAATCGACATGACCGGCAAGGAAAAGTCAGCGGACGGAGAGGTCCGATTCATTCCGGGCGGAGCAGAATCCGGAGTCTATCCGTGGCGTAGAGGGTCCACGTGTGATGAAGTTCACTGATCTCAGGTGACCGCGGTCACAGCCGCCACCGACTCGCCGGATGTACACTGTGAGCGCGAATGACAAGGAGGTGGACAGCCATCAAGCTGCGCATAACGGTCGACGTGTTCAGCGGGCGGTCAAACCCCGTGATCGAACTCGAGGGAAGCGAAGCCCGTGAAGCCGCGGAGCGGCTGATCCCGGTGCGCCCGCTCGCGAGGGGCGAGGCCGTGCTGCCGCCGTGGCCGACGCTGGGATACCGGGGTCTCGTGATCGAGCAGGTCGCCGCACCGGACAAGAGGCTTCCCAGGACGTTCCGCCTGGTTCACGGGGATCTGCTCGCGCCGAGGCTCGCGCATCGCGCGGAGGACGAGCAGTTCGAGACGTTCGCCCTCGGCATGTCCGGTCTCGTTCGCCGGCTCGGGTACGGGCCCGAGTTTTCGCGAAGGCTCGAGCGTGAGGTCGCACGCTTCCGCAACCTCCGGGCAGACTTTGCGAAGCGGCGACACCGGGCCTCGGTCTGGCCGAAGAGGCACCGGTGCGCCTGCGCGCCCCTCTACGAGCCGCACTGGTGGAACGTCCCGCAGCGGCAACCCTTCAACAACTGTTACAATTACGCTACGAACTACCGAACGGACACGTTTGCGCAGCCGGGGCTGGCGGCAGGCGCGATGTATGCGGCGCTCTCCTGCGCAGCGGTCAGGCCGGCGGCGATCGCCGATGCGCTCATCGACAGCCCGGGCGCGAACAACCGGTGCCCCGACGAGGGGCACCTGGTCGCGCTCGTGATCGCGCCCGGCTGGGACTTCCACTGGTACCGAAAGGGCCGAAATGGATACTGGTCGCACAAACCCGGCGGCACCCCGGTGACGAACGTCGACAACAGCGGGGCGACGATCCCGGACCCGCGGCTGGCGAATCGCGGGCCGTACGTGAACTTCTGTACGTTCATGACGGTGATGCACGGCCACATCAAGATCCGATGACGCGCGCGTGACCTGGACGGGGACGATTCTCTTGTTTTCCGGACGACCGGATCCCACGTGGGCGGTACCGCCGAGCATCGTCCGCAGCCTGGAGCGGGCCTGGGATCGATCGGCAGCGTATCCGGGTCCGCCGCCGGCGGCGCCGCCCCTCGGCTACCGGGGGTGTCTACTCAAGAGCCCCGATCTGCGCGAGTGGCTCGCGTACGGCGGCGCCGTCACGCTCCGGACCGCCGGTCAGGCCGAATCGCGGCGGGACCCCGGCAGGTCGTTCGAGAGGACGCTGCTGGCCTCGGCGCCGCCGAAAGCGGTCCCCGCCTCGCTCATCGAAGCGCTCGAGCCGCCGTAAGCAGCTCGGCGTCGGAAGCGCGCTCGCCGCACCCTCGGATCGGATCGGGAAGCGGCGCCATCCGCACGACCGCCGAGCCGCCGTCCACCCTCGCGGCCGGGTGCAGATGATACACGGACACGACCACGTCCCCATGCTGCGGGGACTGCTCGGTGAGAAACCCACACGGACATCGGTACCATGCCATCGTGCACCTCCCACGGCAGCCTTCCGGCCTGTTGGCCTTATCTTCGCCGCGCGCCCACGTGCGCGCGATGAGCGCGCGCATAGCCGGACTGTGAGGTGCGTCACACGGCGCACACTGGAGGAGCCGCATCCCGTCGCGTGGAACGCCGCTCCGCGGAGGCGTGTGCCGGCAAGACGGGCACGATTGTGTGCGCTGCGGGCGGCATGCAACGTGCGTCGGCTCCCCGACCCGCTTCCTGATCGGCGCCCGGACCGCGGCGTGAACGCGGCGCACAACGGCTGGGGAGGTCGCGTATCACCGCACGATACAGGCTCGGGATGCTCACGCCCTCTTCGAACACCTGCCTCGAACCGGTGACCTGTGCCATCGTGAGGGAAGTGCCCGATGTCTCCGTCCACTTCGCCCGCTTCCCGGTGACGCGGATCTCGCTCGACGACGGCGCAGTGGAGCAGTTTCGCATGGAGCCCATGCTCGCGGCCGCGCGTCAACTGGCCGACGCCCGCGTTCACGCGATCGTGTGGAGCGGGACATCAGGAGCGTGGCTGGGGCTCGACATCGATCGGGCGCTGTGCCGGCAAATCGAAGAGGTCACGGGAATCCCCGCGACCACGTCGACCCTCGCGCAGGTCGACGCCTTTCGCCGTCATCGTGTCACGCGCTACGCGCTCGCCGTCCCGTATACAGCATCGGTCGCCGCGAAGATCGTGGAAACC
>DATGJN010000090.1 GCA_035295165.1 bacterium | reverse complement strand
CCACCTCCTGGCCGTGGACGGCGGGTGGCTGGCCCGGTAGCAGTCGCGTAACGAGCGACAGGTCGAGAGGACCAACGGGCCCCGGTCGACGAAGACGAAGCGGTTGTCGAGTGCCGGACGGGTACGACTACGGAGAGGGGGGGATGCGCGTGGACCGAGCAGGGGGTGGGACGGGGCGCGGTACGACCCGGCGGCGTTTCCTGGCGGCGGGGGTCGGCGCGGCGGCCTGGGCGCTCGCGGGCGGCGGTCGTGCGTCCGCGCAGGGGATTCGCACGGGCGGCACACTTCGAGTGGCGATCGACGGGGATCCGCCGACGATGGATCCCCACCGGTCGCAGGCGTACGTTGACCGGCAGATCTACCAAAGCCTGTACGACAAGCTCGTGGACACGGACGAACGCCTGCGCATCGTCCCGAAGCTGGCGACGTCGTGGACGATCAGCGCGGACGGGAAGTTGGCCACGTTCAAGCTCCGCCAGGGGGTTCGGTTCCACGACGGCACGCCGTTCAACGCCGAGGCGGCCGAGTACAACTTCCGCCGCATGCTGTTCGATCCGAAGTATCCGTCGTTTCGCAAAAGCGAACTGCGCCCGGTCACGAAGGTCAACATCGTGGACGCGTACACCATCCAGCTCGTGCTGAGCCAGCCCTACAGCCCGCTGCTGTACGCACTGACCGATCGCGCCGGAATGATGGTGTCCCCGACCGCGGCCGAGCAGGCCGGGCTCGACTACGGCCTGCACCCGGTCGGCACGGGGCCGTTCCTGTACGTGGAGCGGGTGCTGCAAGATCACATCACGCTGCGCCGGAACCCGCACTACTGGCAGCAGGGCCGGCCGTACCTCGACGCGATCACGTACCGGGTGTTCATCGACGACAACGCCCGGGTCAGCAACATGAAGTCCGGTGACGTCGACATCGTCAGCCTGGTCCCGCTGCCGCAGGTGAAGACGCTCGGCCAGCAGGCGGCGCAGCCGGGGAGCACGTTTCGACTGATCGAGCGCGGTCCGATCGCGTGGACGGCCTTGGCGCTGAACGTGACCAAGCCGCCGTTCAACAACGCCTCGCTGCGGCAGGCGATGCTGGCTGCGGTGGACCAGCGCGCGATCGCCGGGGCCGTGCTGCAGGGCGCGGCGTATCCGGCGTACTCATTCTTCCCGAACGGCACGCCGGCGTACGACGCGAGCTGGACGCTCCCGGCGCGCAACGTGGCTGCGGCGAAGGCCAAGCTGCAGGAGGGAGGTTCATCCGGCGGGCTCGCGTTTACGATCGTCTCGCCGGCCGCGGGGCAGCTGTCGTCCGTGCTCCAGGCGGTCCAGTCGATGGTCGCCGACGCCGGCATCCAGATGAAGATCGATGTGATCGAAGGCACGGAGTACGTGACGCAGGTCGTGAAGCTGCAGCCCCAGGCCACGATTGTCACGTGGAGTGGGCGGCCCGATCCCGACTTTGACATTTACCCGTTCATCACGCAGTCGGGCATCGGATCGCTCAACTACTCCGGGTACGCGAGCCCCAAGGTCCAGGACCTGCTCGACAGCGCCCGCGCAGAGTACGATATCGCCAAACGGCGCGCCGTGTACGCGGAGATCACGAAGCTCCTGGCCCAGGACGCGCCGTATGTGCCGCTGTACTTCCCGCGAGAGTACAAGCTGGTGTCGCCCAAGCTGCAAGGGTTCGTGGACCAGCCGGACGGGATGATGCGGTTTCACGAGGCGTGGCTGAGCGCGTGAGCAGGGGCGGCCCCGGCGGCGCGCCGCCGCGGCTGCACGCGGCGCTCGGCGAGGTGCTCGACTGGGCGATCCTCGCCGCCACCGTGGCGCTGCTCGGATGGGCGGTGTTCGGCGGGCTTACGTTCATGCCGTCGGCCGGGTTCCTCGAACACCGGGTGCCGCTGCTGGCGTTCGAACGAGCGGCGCTGGCGATCGGCGGCGTGTCCGTGTTCCGCCGGCTGCTGGGGGGCCGGGCGCTGCCCGGCGCCCCGCTGTGGGGCCTCGCGGCCGCGGCGACGTTGGGGATCCTGTCGCTCGCGCACACTACGTTCCTGTACGGGTCCCGCGAGGAGATCTTCTTCCATACCTCGCTGCTCGTGCTCGTGCTGGCGGCCCTCATGGCCCTGAACGACCGGGTCAAGACCCACGTATTCCTCGGCGGTCTCGTGGCGATCGCCCTCGGCGAGGCGGTGATCGGGCTGGGTCAGTACGTGAGCGGGGTGCCCACCCCCGCGTACTGGCTCAGCCGCTCGTTCGCCGAACTCATCCGGACGCGCGCGTACGGGACGCTCGCGAGCCCGAACCTGCTCGCGGCGTTCCTCGTGCTGGGCATCGCCGGCACCGCCGTGCTGACGGTGTCCCTCCCGTGGGCATGGCGCCCGCTGCCGGCCGCCGCGCTCGCGGCCGAGGTGCTCGGCCTGATCGTCACCTATTCCCGCGGAGGTTACGTGGGCCTCGGCGTGTTCATCGTGGTCGCCGCCGTGCTCTTCTGGCCGGTCCGGCGGCGCGCGTGGCCCGTGCTGCTGTTGATCGTGCTTGTCGCCGGGCTCGCGGTCGTCAGGCTCCCGAGCGTCGGGGCCCGGGCCCAGAGCATCGCCCCGGACCAGGAGGACACGGGGACCAGCCGGCTCTACATCTGGCACACCGCCCTCGCGATGTGGCGGGCGCACCCGACGTGGGGTACGGGGCTGGGCACGTTCAACGCCGTGTACTCGGCGTACCGCGTCCCGGACGTGCTGGAGACGTACGCGATGATCAACGTGCCGGGCTCGGCGCACGACGACTACCTGCAGGTCCTCGTCACGACCGGGAAGGTGGGGAGCGGGCTGCTTGCGCTCGTGGTGTTGTGGGGGATCTGGCGCGGCACCCGCCGCTATGTGCGCGGCGGAGTCCAGGAGCGCGCGTGGCTGGCCGGGTGGGCCGCGGGAATGGCGGGCCTCGCCACCGTCAGCATCGTGGACGAGAGCCTCTTCGTCGTCACGAACCTCGCGCTGCTGCTCCTGCTTGCGGCGGTGGTCGCCGCGCATACGTCCCTCGTCGACCGTCCGGCCGTGCGCCTCTGGCAGCGGCTGTTCGTGCTCCCGCTCATCGCCGTGGTGCTCTGCCTGCCGCCGCTCCTCGCGCCGCCGGTCGAGGCAACCTCGCTGCACGACGAGGCGGTGCAGCAAGTCAAAACCGGAGAGTTCATCGAGGCGGTGCGCACGTTCGAGACGGCCATGGCCGCGGATCCGCTCGACGGCGTCACGCCGGCGTACTTCGGCGACCTGCTGGCCGATCTGTACGTCCGCCGGCTCGACAACCCGATGGGCCCGTGGGGGACGATGCGGGACCGGGCGACCGAGCTCTACCTGTACGCGAGCCGGCTCAGTCCCTGGGACGCCTATCCGCGCGCGGAACTGGGAAGGCTCGAGCACGCGGAGAAGCACGAGGCGGCCGCGGCGGCGGCGCTCGAGGACGCGGTCCGCCTCGACCCGTACACGGCCCGCTACCGGCTGTGGCTCGCCGAAGCAGATCTGGCCGCCGGGGACCGCGACCGCGCGACTGCGCAACTGGGGGAGGCGGTACGCCTGTACGACGTCGAGTTGCTCACGATCGAACACCACGACGGACGTGGTGCCAGGTACGACGCATCCGCGGCGCAGCTGGCAGAAGCGGAGCGCCTCCTCACACTGATCAGCACCGGACACTAGAGTGCGCCGCCATGCACCAGGCGGCGCGATCGTGGGTTCGCTCGTCCCGCCGAAAGTGCGTGCTACACCCGGAACTCCCCCGATCCCACGATCACGGCGGCGCCGCCCACCTCAACCGACGTGAGCGCGGCGGCGGTCCCGGAGATGCGCGCGTGCAGTTTGGACGGCCGTGTGATCTCGACACCCTGCGTGATCTCGATCTCCTCGCCGAACGCCACGCGCCCGTGCCGGCACAGGTGTACGGCGAGCGGGCCCGCCGCCGACCCGGTGGCGGGGTCTTCGGCCACGCCGTGGCCCGGAGCGAACATCCGCGTCTTCCAGTGCCGTCCCGCACCGGCGAAACAGCTCACGCCGTGCTCCGGCACGACTCTCGCCAGCGCGGACAGATCCGGCACCACACAAGCGACCGCATCCTCGGAGTCCAGCGCAACGTAGAGGTGCTTGATCCCGTTGTCATAGGCCTCGACCGGCAACGCCGAGCGGGTCACCCCGACGGCGGCGAGCACGGACGCCGCGTCTCCAAACGGAGCGATGGTCGGGAGGGGTTGGCTCATCCATCCGAACGTGACGCGATCCCCGTCCCGGCGGAGCCGCACGGGGACGACGCCACGTCCGGTCTCGAGCCGGATCGTGTCGCCACCGATCGCCGCCGCGCCGAGGTGCGCGGCCAACACGCACGCCGATCCGAGCACCGGATGGCCGGCGAACGGCAGCTCGTGCGTGGGCGTGAAGATCCGGATCCGCGCATGGCCTCCCGCGCCGGGCGGGTAGGCGAACACGGTCTCGGAATAGTTGACCTCCCGGGCGAGCGGCCGCAGGCGCGCCTCCGGAATCTCGCGTGCGTCCACGAATACGGCGAGCGGGTTCCCGGCGAGCGGGGTGTCCGTGAACACGTCGCAGATCTCGTACCGATAGCGCCCGCTCACGCGCCACCCCCGCTCATGGGAGACGTCCGAGCGCCTTGATCACCTTCGCCGGCGTAATCGGCAACGAGGTCACGCGGGCGCCGATGGCGTTCGCGACCGCGTTCGCGATCGCCGCCGGGGTCGGGATGATCGGCGGCTCGCCGACCCCCTTCGCGCCCAGGTTGTTGGCGATCAGGTCGGGCTTGTCCACCGCGAGCGAGACGATCTCCGGGATCACCGACGAGCGCGGCACCGCGTAACTGTCGAACCCGAGGTCCATCACCGTCCCGCTGTCGATGTCGGTCACGTGTTCCTCGCGGAGCGCCATGCCGAGCCCTTGGATCACGCCGCCTTCGATCTGGCTCGCGTACAACTGCGGGTTGATGACCCGGCCCACGTCGTGGCAGGCCACGATGCGCAGGACGGTCACCTCGCCGGTATCGAGGTCCACTTCGACCTCGGCGATCTGCACACCGAAGGTACGGATCGTGACGCCGTCGGGGTTCGGCCCGCGGAACCCCCGTCCATGCAGCGTGAAGTTGCCCATGCGGCCGGTGACCTCGGCCACCGTCATCCCGCGTTCGGGCACGCCCGCGACGAATAAACGCCCGGCCTCGAGCCGGATGTCGTTCGGCGCGGCCTCGAGCAGCGAGGCCGCCGCGTCGACCAGGTGGCGTCGCACCTCATCCGCGGCCATCCGCACCGCGGGGCCGCAGGACGTGATCGTCTGGCTGCCGGCGGAGAGCGGGCTGTACGGGAAATCGGTGTCGCCCAGCGAGACGGTCACACGGTCCACCGGCAGGGTCAACACTTCGGCGGCGATCTGCACGAGCGCCGTCTTCGCGCCCGTGCCGATCTCCTGGGTACCGATGCGCACCTCCGCCGTGCCGTCGGCGTTCAGCCGCATCTCGGCGTATGCCGGCGGAGAACCGGCGCCGCCCCAGATCTGGCTAGCCATCCCGAACCCGCGACGCTTCCCGTGTCCCGTGACCGGAGCCGGCGGGGTGGGGGAGCGGCGGTCCCAGCCCGCGGCCTTGGCGGCGAGGTCGTACGCGTCCCGCAGGAACTTGCTGGAATAGCCACGTCCGATCACCTGGTCCGTGTCCGCGTAGTTGCGGCGGCGCAGCGCGAGGGGGTCCACCCCGAGCGTGTCCGCCAGCAACTCCATCGCGCTGTCGAGCGCGACCGTGGCCTCCACGAACCCGGGGGCCCGAAACGCCGCGCACGGGGCGATGTGAGTGAACACGTTCAACACTTCGGTGCGCACGTTCGGGCAGGCGTACAGCTCTTTGATCGGCCCGGCGAGCGGCGACCCGATCGACCGGTAGGCGCCGAGGTTCGACGCGCCCCAGTAGTCGATCGCGGTGAGGGTGCCGTCCCGCTTCGCGCCGAGCCGGATGCGCTGCAAGCTCTGCGGGCGCTTCCCGGCCGCCTGGCTCTCTTCTGCGCGCGTGAACATGAGCCTGACCGGCCGACCGAGCTGCCGCGACGCAATCGCCGCGACGATCGTGTACTTCCCGGCGCCGTTTTTGCTGCCGAACCCGCCGCCCATGAACGGGCTCACGACGCGGACGCGATCGAGCGGGATCTTGAGCGCGCCCGCGACCTGACGCCGCACGCCGAAGATGTGTTGCGTCGAGTCCCAGATCGTGAGCGACTCGCCGTTCCAGTGCGCGACCGATCCGTGGGTCTCCATGCTGTGGTGCAGGACGTCCGGGGTATCAGCCCGCAACTCCACCGTCACGTCCGCCTGGCTGAACCCCAACTCGACGTCACCGCGCTCGTAGCGTTCGGGGCCATCGAGCACGTTGCCGTCGGCGTGCACCTGCACGGCGTCCGGGCGGAGCGCCGAGTCGATGTCGATCACGTGCGGCAGCACCCCGTACTCGACCTCGATCAGGTCGAGCGCGTCACGGGCCTGCGCCGGCGTGTCGGCCACGACCACCGCGACCTCGTCGCCGGCGTAGCGCAGCTCCGTGTCGAACAACCAACTCTTGCCGTTGTACCAGGGGATCTTCGGCGCGTTGGCGGCCGACAGTACGAGTCGTACCCCGGGCGCCCGCTCCGCGGCCGACGCGTCGAACCGGGCGATCCGGGCGTGCGCGTGGGGGCTCCGCAACACTGCGCCGTGGAGCAACCCCGGCGGATACAGGTCCGCGGTGTAGCGGGCCCGGCCGCCCACCCGCTCCGCGCCGTCCACGCGGGGCACGGACGTGCCGATGACCGTGAACGACTCGCTCGCCTGCCACACGGGCAGGTCGTCGCCCTCGATCACGACGTCGCGCTCCTCGATGCGTCCTTCGAACTCGATCTTCTGCTTGATGATCCGCGGCATGGGCTCCTCCTAAGTGGGCTACCGTTGCGTGGTGGCGCCGTGCGACGGAACTCGCCTCCCGGCTCGGGGCGGCGCCGGGGCGGACGCGGTCAGCGGCGCCGGCGGGCTTCCGCGGACCTCGCGACCTCGAGCGCGGCGGCCTGGATCCGGAGATACGCGCCGCACCGGCAGACGTTGCCGTCGAGCGCGTGCCGGATCTCCTCGGAGGACGCCTGCGGTCTTCGCCGGAGCAACCCGCGCAGGGCCATGATCTGTCCCGGCGTGCAGAACCCGCATTGGAACGCGTCCTGCGCGATGAACGCCTGCTGCAGCGGGTCCAGGGTACCGTCCCGGGCAAGACCCTCCACGGTCTCGACCGTGCGGCCGTCGGCCTGCACGGCCAGCATCATGCACGACAACACCGGTTTCCCGTCCACGAGCACGGTGCAGGCGCCGCAGGTCCCGACCCCGCATCCCTCTTTCGTACCCGTCAGGTGCAGGTCTTCGCGCAGCGCCGCGAGCAGCGTGCGCCGCGGCGACACCCGCACCTCCTCGGGATGCTCGTTCACCGTCAGCCGGACGGCGAACGCGGTCTCCGGTTGGGACTCTGGACTCATCGGCGCCTCCACGTGAATGAGATCGGATGGACTCGCGAACCGAACGCACGGACCTGGCGGTCCCTAGTGCGAGATTCGGCCCGCCACGCGGACGGTCCTCCGCGCGGGTGCGGCGCCGCGCTTTTGACACGCCCTGCGCCGGGTCCTACACTGAAATACGTCATGCCTCGCAGGTCGATGCCCACCCCGGCGGCGGTAACGCAGGATGCCGCAACTCGCGAGCTCGTCGTGACGTGGACCGACGGCCACGTGAGCCGGTACGCGTACCGACTGCTCCGCCAACACTGTCCGTGCGCGATGTGCGTGCACGAGTGGACGGGTGCACGCTTGCTGGACCCCGCGCGCGTCTCCGCGGACGTCTACCCGAAGGAAATCGCGCAAGTCGGCGCGTACGCGCTCCGGTTCACCTGGTCGGACGGACACGCCACGGGGATCTACACCTTCACGATGCTGCGCGGGCTGTGCGCGTGCGACGAGTGCGCACGCGGCCGCGCACCGTCTGCGCCCCCGTCCTGATCGGCGCCGCGGCAACCGGTGGCCCCGCCCCCAGCTTCCGCCTCGGGGACATCCGCTACCCGCCCCCGGACTGCGGGGTGGCGAATCGTTGGATCGCCTCGGGATCGACCTCCAGTCCCAGCCCTGGTCCGTCGGGGAGTGCGATCTGGCCGTCGACCGGTACCGGGAACGGCGTCGTGAAGATCTCGCGCAGCGGATTGTCGATGTACCGGGTCCCCATGTACTCATAGGTCGAGAAGTTCGGCGCGGCCGCCGCCAGGTGCAGCGACGCCAGGTGCGCAATGCCACCGCTGAACCCCGTGTGCGGCGCGTATTGGAGGTTGTGGGCGTGGGCGAGCGCGGCGAGGCGCCGAGCGGCGGTGATCCCGCCGATGCGCGCGACCTCGGGCTGCAGGACGTCGACGCATCCGCGCGCGATCAGGTCCCGAAACCCAAACACCCCGAACTCCGTCTCGCCGGCGGCAAGCGGCACCCGAATCGACCGGCGCAGATGCGCGTACCCCTCGAGATCGTCCGGGGGAACCGGTTCCTCGAGAAACGTCACGTCGAGCTCCTCGAGCTGCCGCCCGACCCGCACCGCGGTGCCGATGTCGTAGGCGCCGTTCGCGTCCAACATCAGATCGACGTCGGGACCGACCGCCTCACGGATCGCGCGCACGGTGCGTACGTCCGCCCGATCCCCACCGCGCGCCGCCGACCAGCCGATCTGGACCTTGATCGCGCGAAACCCGGCGGCCACCTGCGCCCGGGCTTCCTCGGCCATCCGGGCGATCTCGTCGAAGTAGACCTTGGAGACGTAGCACGCCACGCGCTCGCGGCCCGCGCCGGCGAGGAACTTGTACAGCGGTTTCCCGACCGCGCGGGCAAGCAGGTCCCACAGCGCGATGTCGATGCCGCTCATCCCCTCGACGACGAACCCGCGGGAGTGGCCCCACCGGCGCAGGAGCGCCAGCATCTCGTCCCAGAGCCCCTCCACGTCCCACGGGTCCCGCCCGACCACGAGCGGGGCGAGCAGCCGGTCGACGACCGCCGTCACGACCTCCGGCGCGCGCCGCGCGATACACTCGCCGACGCCGACGTGCCCATCGTCCGTGGTCACGCGGACGAGGACCGCATAGAACGTGGGAAACGTGCCGATCGAGAACTGGACCGGTCGCGGCGTCCGGGCGGCGAGCGGCGTGCACGTGATCGTCGCGATCTTCATGCCGTCGTATTCGCGCCACGGCGCATGCGATCCTCGGCGGCCGCGTCGGCGGCCCGTCTGCGGTCGCCACGGGAATCGCGTCGGTGCGCGGGCGCGTTCAACCTCAAGACGGCGTGTTCTCGGCGCACACTGGCCGCGCGACATCGAGGAGGCGAGGGATGGACTGGGGACGGGGATTCGCAGAGGCGTTCGGCTACAAGGACTTCCTGCAGCATCATGCAACGCCGGAACAGCAGGCGCGGTGGCAGGCCGTGTACGATAAGGTCGCGCTCACGCCGGCGCAGCGGGAGCTCCTCGGCGGGTTCGTGCGAGAGATGCACGTGCTGTGCGTGGCCGGCGCCTGGTGCGGCGACTGCGTGAACCAGTGTCCGATCATGGGCCGCATCGGCGAGCAGAACCCGCGCATCAAGGTGCGGTTTGTGGACCGCGACGCCCATCCCGAAGCCCAGCAGGCGCTGGCGATGAACGCGGGGCACCGCGTCCCCGCGGTGATCTTCCTCAGTGAGGACGACCAGGAGTGCGCCAGGTACGGCGACCGGACCCTGGCGACGTACCGCCAGATGGCGGCCGACCGGTTGGGGCCTGCGTGCCCGACCGGGATCGTGCCGCCGGGCGCGGAACTGCTGTCGGCGGTGACCGCCGAGTGGGTCGGTCAGTTTGAGCGCACGCAGCTGATGCTGCGGCTGTCGAAGCGACTCAGGGAGAAGTACGCGGACTAGCGATCGGGCGAGGCTCACGCCAGCCAGAAGGCGAGCGGGGCGGGGGGCGCGGCGACTCGGGATCGAGGCAACGATCATCGAGCAGGGCGCCCTCCCACCGGTCTTGCGGGCGTGTCGAGTACGATCCGCGACGCCCGGCCTGAGGATGACTCCACCGTCGGCGGGCTTGGGCTGATACCCACGCGACCATAACGGCACGGGCCCGGCGACGCCGTGCCCGCCGCAGCCGTCATTATGCACATCGCCGGCCTCGACTGACCGAGGCCCCTCTACGAACGTATACCGACGTTTCAGGGGAACTCTAGCGTCACACAACGTCTAGTCTTGCCCCATTTCGGGCACCTAGACTGTAACGATTGACGGTCTCGCCCCAGCCGCCGTCGGGTCGGGTGCGTGCCATGCAAACGAAGTCAAATCGAGCCGCCTCTTCAACCGGCCCGCGCGGCGTCGGCGGGCCTCGCGTCCCCGTGCCATGACCGCGAGCCGATCCGCCCCCGAGGTCGCCTCGCCGGCTCGCGAGCCACTGCGGGTGCTGATCGTCGAGGACCAGGCACCCCAGACCGACCTGGTCATCCGCGCGCTCTCCCGAGCCGGATTCGCCCCGGAGTGGCAGCGCGTCGACCACGAACCGGCGTACGTGGAGGGCCTGGCGGCGTCTCCGGACGTCGTGCTCTCGGAACTGTCGTTGCCGCGGTTCGGCGCCGCGCGCGCCCTGGACCTGCTGCGGGAGCGCGTGCGCGACATCCCGTTCATCGTCGTGTCGGGCACCGTGGGGGAAGAGGTCATCGTCGGTCTCATGCGGCGCGGTGCCGCCGACTACGTCTCGAAAGATCGGCTCACGCGTCTCGGCCCCGCGGTCCGGCGCGCCCTCGACGAGCGCCGGCTGCGCGCGCGCGAGCGACAGGCCGAGGCGGCCCTGCGACAGACCGAGGCTCAGTACAGAAACCTGGTGGACAGCGTGCCGGTCGGCCTCTGCCGAACGACGTCGGCCGGCGAGTTCGTGGACGCGAACCCCGCGTTCTTGCACATCGTCGGGTACCCCAGCCTGGACGCGCTTCGGTCGATCACCGCGGCGTCCCTCTACGCCGATCCGGCGGACCGCGAGCGCTGGAGAACCCTGCTTGAACGAGACGGCCTGATCACGGACTTCGAGTTGCAGCTGCGGCGCGGTGACGGTGCCCTGGTCTGGGTGCGCGCGAGCGCACGTGCGGTGCTGGACCCCGTGGATCAGATCGTGCGGTATGAGAAGGTGCTCATCGACATCACCAATCGCAAGCGCGCGGAGGAAGAGACGGCGCGGCGAGCCGGGCAGCTCGAGATCTTCGCGGACGTCGGGAAACGGCTCCGCGAGGCCGATCACGTCGAGCAAATGTACCCGATCGTCGTCGAACGGGCGATGCATCTGCTCCGCGCGGAGCACGGCACGCTGAACCTGATGGATACCGACCGACAGCTGCTGACGTGCGTGTACACCACGGGCGTGATGCAGGAGGTCGTGGGCACGACGTTCCCGGTCGCGGGCAGCCACTCCGGCAGTGTGATCGCCACGGGAACGCCGTACGTGACGGACGCCGTGGGGAACGAGCCCCAGCTGCCGTGGCTGCGGCGCGCGTACTACGACATCCTCGGACCGGTGGCGATCGTGCCGATGCGATCGGAACGCGCGGTCGTCGGCACGCTCTGCGTGGGGCGCGCGAAAGACGCGGGAGGGCCGTTCACCGATGCCGAGCTGCGGCTGCTCGAAGCGGTCGCGGAGATCGGCGGCACCGCGATTCGGCGCGCGCAGCTGCACGACAACCTCGAACAGGCCTACATTCAGATGGTGCTTGCCCTTGCACGGACGGTCGACGCTCGGGACTCGTACACGGGCACCCACAGCGAGCATCTGGCCGTCTGGACGGAACTGGTCGCGCGCGAACTCGGCTGCGGGGAGGACGAGATCCGGGCAATTCGATGGGGCGCCCTGCTCCACGACATCGGGAAGATCGGCGTGCCGGACGAGATCCTGCGCAAACCCGGACCGCTCACGGAGGACGAGTGGAACGTGATGCGGAAGCACCCTGCGATCGGCGAGGAGATTCTCCGTCCGGTGGATCGCATGAGCCCGGTCGCGGCGCTGGTGCGCCATCACCAGGAACGGTGGGACGGCTCCGGCTATCCCGACGGGCTGCGGGGCGACGCCATCCCGCTCGGCGCTCGGATCGTGGCGGTCGGCGACGCCTACAGCGCGATGATGGACGACCGCGCCTATCGCAAGGGCCGCACCAGGGAGGGCGCGCTCGACGACTTGCGCCGCGGCGCCGGCACCCAGTTCGATCCGCAGGTCGTCGAGGTGTTTTGCCGCGTCGTCCAACAGGACATTCCCTTTGGAGACACGCCGCGTCCCGCGTCGGTGCGCTCCTCGGACACCGCGGTGCGCCCGGCGGTGCAGGCGATCGCCCGATCCCTGACCCAGGCGCGGCAGGCCGGGCGCGCGATGCCCGCGATGGCAGACGTCGCCAAACGGTTGCTGCGGCCTCTGGATCTCTCGGCGGTGCTCGACGAGATCTTGAGCCAGATTCAGGAAGTGTTCGCCTATTCCATGTGCAGTATCTTGCTCCTCGACGAACACACGCACGAGCTTCGCGTCGCGGCGCACCGCGGGTACGCCCCTGCGCCTACCGAGGCCACGCTGCTCCTGATGGGCACACAGGGGATCGCCGGTTGGGTCGCCCGCCACGGGCGCTCATATTACGCGGCGGATGTCACGCGGGATCCGCTGTACGTGCCAGGCGCCGGGGAGGCGGCGTCCGAGGTCGGCTACCCGCTAACCGGCGACGGCCGGGTGATCGGCGTCCTCAGCGTGGCCAGCCCGGCCGGCGACGCCTTCCCGCAGGACGTTCGAGAACCACTCGAGACGTTCGCGACGCTGGCGGCCTTGGCAATCCTGCGCGCGAAACGAGACGACGACCTGCACCGGTTGGCCCTGACGGACGGGCTGACGGGTCTCGCCAATCATCGCGCGCTGTGGGACGCGCTGGAACGTGAGACCGCGCAGGCCGAGCGGCACAACCATCCGATCTCGGTGGTGATGGTGGAGATCGACCGGTTCAAACTCACGAACGACCACTTCGGACACCTGCAGGGCGATGCAATTCTGCGCGCGGTCGCCGACGTGCTGAAGACGCACACCCGCGCGGGGGACCTCGCGGCACGGTTCGGGGGGGACGAGTTCATGTTGCTGCTGCCGACCGCCCCCAAGGCCGCCGCGGTGCAGATCGCGGAACGAATCAGGCATCACGTGCAGGAGATCCCCGGACCGACCGGCGTGCGGCTCACCGTGAGCATTGGGCTCGCCAGCATGCCTGAGGACGGCAGAACCGCAAGCGCGCTCGTCGAAGCCGCCGACCGGGCCATGTACGAGGCGAAGTACATCGGCGGCAACTGTGTGAACATCGCGTAGTCCTCCGCTGCCGACTGGCCGTGCCCTCGCCCGGATTCCCCGCGGCGAGACTGCTCTCCCGGCCCGACGGCGGGGCGGCGGAACCCCTCGATCCCACGTGCCACCTAGGTGTCGTTACCGGGGAGGCGTGTCATCCGCTCCCGGACGCGTTGACATGGTAGCAGGGTGGGGGTAGGATGGATGTAACGGATATTTGCCGTACGGCATGAAAACGTCACACGTTGGAGGCGCCCGATGTCTACGGTGCCGTCCGTCACTCCTGAAGACCCGACCATGCTGGCACAGTTCACCGAGCGGATCCGGGCCGGAGACCAAATCGAGGCCGGGGAATGGTTGCCCGAGGAATACCGCTTCGAAGCGCTTCGCCTCATCAACATGCATGCGAACTCCGAGATCATGGGCGCGCTTCCGGAGCGCGAGTGGATCCCGCGGGCCCCGAGCCTGGCGCGCAAGATGGCGCTCACCGCGAAGGTGCAGGACGAAGTCGGACACGGGATGCTGCTTTACCGCGTGGCCGAAACACTCGGTCGCACGCGGGACGAGATGGTCTCTGAGCTCGTCGCCGGACGCGCGCGCTTCCATAACGTGTTCCACTATCCCGCGGAGACGTGGGCCGACGTCGCGATCATCCAGGTGTTCGTCGACGGCGCCGCGATGCAGACGCAGGGTGCGCTCCGGTCGTGTTCGTATGCGCCGTACTCCCGCGTGCTCAAGCGCATCTGCTACGAAGAGGACTTTCACATCCAGCTCGGGCTCGACGTCTGGCGGTCGCTCGCGGAGGGCACGCCGCGGCAGCGCGCGATGTTGCAGGATGCGCTGCGCCGGTGGTGGACGCCGATCATTCATTTCTTCGGCATGCCGGACCGCGTGTCGCCCCACACCGAGAAGATGCTCGCGTGGCGGATCAAGGTCAAGTCGAACGAGGAACTCCGCCAGCAGTTCCTCCGGAAGTTCGTGCCGATCATCCTCGAGTACGGGCTGGAGGTACCCGACCCGAACCTGCACTGGGTCGAGGAAGAACAGCGGTACGTCTACACGGAACCCGACTGGGAAGAGCTCAAGCGCGTCGGCCGGAACGGCGGCCCGAAGAGCGCGGACCGGTTGGCCCTCCGACAGCGCTTTCACCAGCAGCACGCGTGGGTGCGCGAGGCGATGAGCCGGTGGCTCACCAGCCAGCCGCACGGGGCCGTCGCGTGACGTCGGGGCCGCTCGATCGGCCGGATCGCGACGACGCCCGGTGGGAGCGTCCGCTCGGGACGGCACCGGATGTCTGGGCGGTGTTCGTCCAGGGCCGTCACCGCGACATGCACGTGTACGCGGGGGACGTGCACGCGCCGGACGCCGAGATGGCGCTCGTGCTCGCCAAGGAGAGCTACACGCGGCGCGACCCGTGCGTCAACCTCTGGGTCGTCCGCGCCGACCAGATCCACGCGACCGCGCAGACCGCGGCGGACATGTTCGTCCCGGCGATCGACAAGAGCTACCGGTTCGGCGGGTCGTACCGCCAGCAGCGCCGAGTGCTCCAGAGTTCGTACAAGGCGTCGTATCGCGAGGAGGATCAGTAGGTGCCGGGTGTCCTCACCGCGATCGCCGATCCGTCGGTCCGCGCGGCGTTCCGCGAGTGGCTGGTGCGGATCGCCGACGACGAGCTCGTGATCGGCCACCGCCACTCCGAGTGGACGGGGTTCGGGCCGGACATCGAAAGCGATGTGGCGATGAGCAGCATCGCCCAGGAAGAGTTGGGGCACGGGCGCGCGTTCTATGAACAGATCGCGCAGGACGAAGGGAGCGACATCGATCGGCTCGCGTTCGGGCGCGCGCCACACGAGTATCGGCACGCGGCGCTCCTCGAGCAGGAGAACGACGGGTGGGAATACTCGATCGTGCGCTTGGTGCTGTACGAGGCGTTCGAGGTTGCGCGGCTCCGGCTCGTTGCCGCAAGCGGTCAGGAACCGGTCGCTGGGTTGGCGCGGATCCTGACCCGGGAAGAGCGGTACCACGGGTTGTTCGCGGAGACGTGGCTCACGCGGCTGGCCGGCGGTCCTCCGGAAGGGCCCGGCCGGGTGCAGGCGGCCCTCGATGCCGCGTGGCCCGACGCGCTCGGTTTGTTCGAGGCGACGTCCGCGGACGACATGCTCCTGCGGGCCGGCGTGCTCACGTCTTCGCCGGCCGCCCAGCGCGAGGCGTGGATCGACGCCGTGCGCCCCGTGCTGGACCGGTGCGGGCTCGCGCTCCCGACGGCGGCGGCCCGCGAGGGCGGACGCCGGGGCGAGCACACCCCCGCGTTCGACCGGCTGCTTGCACAGATGACCGAGGTGTGGAGATCTGACCCGGAGGCGCGGTGGTGACGATCGCGGCGGACACGCTCGAACGCGCGGTATGGGACATCCTGGCCACGGTGGAGGACCCCGAGCTCCCGATCTCCATCGTCGACCTCGGGTTGGTCCGGGACGTCCGCATCGAGGACGGGCGCGTGTCGGTGCGCCTCGTGCCGACGTGGATCGCGTGCCCGGCGCTCGGCGTGATCCGCCGTCGGGTCCGCGACGCCCTAGTGTCGCTCGCGGGCGTTCGTGACGCGGCGGTGGACTATACGTACGACGAGCCGTGGACGCTCGAGCGGGTCACGGCCCGGGGCCGGGCGCAACTCGCCTCGCACGGGCTGTCGGTGCCCCGGTGCCGGTTCGCGGAACCCCCGGTCTGCCCGTACTGCGGCTCCCACGATGTCGTGGCGGAGAGCCTGTTCGGCCCAACGCTGTGCCGCGCCACGTATCTGTGCCGCAGCTGCCGGAACCCCTTCGAGCGGTTCAAGCCGCCGGCCGAGGCGTAGCGCGCTACCCGCCGCTCCCGCTCGGCTGGCTCGGCTGCCGGAAGATCTTCTCGTACTGACCCGGACTGAACACGTAGACCTCGGACACGCGATCGCTCAGCGGGCCGGTCGTGTCCACGGCAAACGCGACGCCAAGCGTATCGTACACGAGCACGTTGTGGTCCTGACCGTTGTCCGTGGTATCCTCGGTCCCGTAGGCGCGCCGCACGTCGTCGACGGCCGCGCCCGCGCCGATCCCCTTGTCCGTCCGGTATCCGTCGTCCATGGAGACCACCAGGGCCACGATCTTCTTGCTCGACGCGTCGGCGACCGTCCCGATCCGCCTGAGCGGCCAGTAGTAGACGCTGAGCGTGCTCCCGACCGAGTCTTGGGAGTGCACGGGCCCGAGCGTGTTCACCGCCTGCGCGAGGTCCTCGCCGAGCTGAAAGGAGCCGATCGCCCGGCCGGGCAGGATCCCCGCGCCGGCGCCCGGAGCGGGAGACGTCTGAGCCCACGCGATGGCGACCATGCACGCGCTGATCCATACGGCCAGACCGATCCCGAACATATGCCGCATCATCGTGCCACCTCTCGTGTTCGTGTGCGCCGTGGAGCACGCCGCGCCCTATTAGAGGCTTACCCGCGGGACGGCCGTTTGACACCATGCGGAGCGAAAGCCTGTACAGACGAAACGGGACGCCCTCGCTCGAGCGTCCCGCGCGTCTTGGAACCGCAGTCGTTCGGTGAGCCCGCTACATCGCCGCCTTCAGGGTGGGCGTGGCGACGTGCCACACGCCGTTTTGCGGCCCGTGTTTTCCGTCGCCGCCGGCATCCCCCGGTTTGGTGTCAGGCGCGTAGCGATAGAGCAAGTGACCGTTGTAGCTGACCTGCGACCCGTTCGCGGTCTTGACCACCGCGAGCTTGCCTGGCAGGGAAGAGGGCGCCGTCGGCGCGCCGTCGCTGAGTAGGGGGGGCCACACACCGGCGCATCCGCCGGTGCATGCGCTCGAGGTCATTGTGTCGGACGTGAGATAGTACAGGCTCAACCCCTTCGCATCCACCAGGATCGGTTGCGGCTGCCCCATCACGGTGGCGTTTTGCACGTTCACGGTCATCATCCCTGCGGCACGGACCTGGGGTGCAATCGCTCCCATGCCGCCCGCCAGCACCAGTAGGACAACGAGCATCATCCCTCCCGACCGTTTCGCACACATCATCCGATCACCCCCGCCTCCGTCTGAGTGGCTCACGATGATTCGCTCCGGCGGCTCGGGGCCGCCGCGGCTAGTGACTCGTCACTCGCGCGTACTCCCATTCCGTGGACAGCGTGAGGCCCGCCAGCCGCTCGGCCTCGTCCATCGAATCCGCTTGTCCCTTGCCGACCACCTGCGGGTCCGACTCGCCGATCGGCAGCCGGATCACCAACCAGTTCCATCTGCCGCTGTGCTCTTCGGTCTCGTCCGCAACGAACAGGTACCGCCAGTTCCCATACCGCACGAGCTCCGCTGCGGGCGCCACCGCCCACCTCCGGGAGTGACGTTCTCGGGTACCGACACCTGGCACAGGGCGCCGTCCACTGTGTCCCATGTACCCAAAACGGCGGTCCCAGTAACGGCCACGAGCACCTGCCAGGGCGCCTGGAGGGACGCGAACACGGGCCCTTAGATGGCCTCGATAATCGCCTTGAGCGCGGTGGTCGCGGCGGTCATGCCCGCGACCGTCGCGTACTCGCCCGCGTTGTGCGCCTGGCCGATCGAGCCGGGCCCGAGGTTGCAGAAGTCGTGAGTGCGCTCGGCAAAGATCGACAGGTCCTGCCGCCCCTGCGAGAACTGCAGGGTCGCGGTCCCCTGGACCTTGCCCAGCGTCTCCGTAGCCACCTTGAGCGTGTGCCCCCCGCGGTCGGCGAGCGTCGGCAGACACAGCTTGCTGATCTCGAGTTCGTGCGCCACGCCGTCGACCGCCGTCCGGAGCTCAGATGCGAACGTGCCGAAATCCTCGCCCACCGACAGCCGCCGATCCACGGTCAGCTTGAACCGGTCGGGAATGACGTTTTCCGCGAGGCCGGCGTGGGCCGCCACCACCGACAGCGAGGGCACGCTGTTCACGCCGGGCGCGACTTCGATCGCCTTGAGGCGCTCGGCGGTGGTTGCGATTCGGCGGATCACCTCCAGGCCGCGGTAGATGGCGTTGTCCGCGCGGCGCCAGTCCGACGAATGCCCGCTGCGCCCGAGCACGGTGAGGTATCCGATCGCGCGCCCCTGGCACCCGATCCCAATGTGCAGCCGCCCCGCGGCGGCGTCGTACGAAGGCTCTGTCGTGATGGCGTAGTCCGGCTTCGCCCGACCAATCAACCGGCGCACGCCGTTGCGCGGGGTCTGCGAGCCGCCCTCCTCGTGGTTGGTAAACGCAAACCACGTCCGGACCTTGGGCGACGCGTGCTGGGCCAGCCACATCATGCACGCCAGCCCGGCCTTCATGTCGGAGGCGCCGAGCCCGATGACGCGCCCGTTCTCGACCCGTGGCTTGAACGGATCCGACGTCCACCCGTCGACGGGCGGCACCGTGTCCATGTGCCCGTTCACGACGAGGAGCCGCTCGCCTTGGCCAACCTCGGCGGTCACGTTACCTTCCTCGTCGCGCTCGGTCGCGACGCCGGTGCGAGAAAGTGCGTCATGGATGTACTCGGCAACCCCCGCCTCCTCACCGGTCACGCTGCGGATGCTGACGAGATCGCACAAAGTACGCTCGAGATACGTGGCCATATCCGACACAACTGTACCCCCCTGTACGTGGTGCGTGCGCAGACACCACGGAATCGCCGCGCCCGGCGCTGCGCCGGACCACGGACTCTAAGACCTAGGGATTCGCCCCGGTGGAGAACGACGCCTCCGGATAGACCACGCGGAACCGGTCGAACGCTTCCACGAGCACAGCCCCGGTGGTGGGATCGGTGAAGGTGTGCTCGATCCGGCTGATCCGGCTCAGCAGCACCGGCCCGTGCACATCGGCGGCGAGCGGGCGGGGCGCGTCCGACCCGCCGACCACAAAGGGGGCAGTGGTGAGAAAGTACTCGTGGACCAGGCGCGCCCGAAACAGACTCGCCAGCACCCGCGGTCCGCCCTCGGTCACGACGGTCCGGACCCCTCGCGCCCCGAGTGCCTGCAGCACGGCGGTCGGGGCGGGCCGTCCGTCCGTCGCGGTCTGCACGCGAACGAGCTCGATGCCCTGAGCCTCGACCCGACGGAGTACCTCGGGCACGTCCGGGCCGCGATCACCGGTCACAATGAGCCGGTCGAACCGGGGATCGGTGAAGAGCCTGCGCGACAGCACCTCGGGCGTCCACGATAGGCGGGACGCGAGCACGACGACGAGCAGGCGTGGCGGCCGGCCGGAGGCGGCCCGCCGGTCGGCCTCCGGTTCGGGCAACACCGCCGTCACGTCCTCGGCCGTGACGGTCCCCACCCCGGTCAGCACCGCGTCGGTTGCGACCCGGAGCCGCGTCAATGCAAGCCCGTCGACGCGGGTGCCGATCACCGCGGCTTTCCCGTCCACCGCCGCCTCGCCGTTCTGGGTCATGACCATGTTCGCCACCAGATACGGGAGCCCGTCCCGCGGGACCGGGAACCCAGGATGCGCGTAGAATTCGGCGATCGGGATCGTCCGAGGGAACGGCTCAGACTCGTGCCAGGCGAGCTGCAGATGAGTCGGGAGGGGGACGGCGGCTTTCCAGCCGGGCGCTGTCACGACGGTCTCGCCCCTCGCGTT
The DNA here is from genome assembly GCA_035295165.1 of bacterium. Taxonomy (NCBI): domain Bacteria; species bacterium. The sequence goes on along the minus strand of DATGJN010000090.1, from coordinate 9,630 downwards.
CGGTCCGGTGGATACGCCACGCTCCGATGGTAGCACAACGCCGCGTCGGCGGCCTTCCAGGATCGGGAGCGAACGGGGGAGAAGAAAAATAGGGTAGAGGCAGGCCGAGCGGGCCGGCCGCGATGGAGGACGCACGCATGACCGATCAACCCAACGCCGCCGCGTGGGAGTCGCTGTGGCGGCAGCTGGAGCGGCTGGAAGGGGCCGCGCGGACGCTGAGACGACTCTCTCAGGAAGAGCCGCTTCTCCAAGCACGCCCCGACTATCCGCGCCCGCCAGCGCCGAGGCGGTCCTACGCCGACGAGTTGCGCGAGACCCTGGAACGTGTGCGTGAAGGTGTTGCCGAGGTCCGGCGGTTGCTCGCGGAGGCGCTTCCACCGGGCACGCACCCCGCCGGGCTCCTGCCGGAAGAGATGCCAGACGCGCTGGACCACCGGCTCGCGGGGTTGGCCAAGCTCGCGGACACCCTGCTCGTGGAAGCGTTCGAGCCGCCGCCGCCGCTCCCCAAGCACGCGCCGCCGTACGTCTTGGAGGCTCCCCGACACGACTTGGCGGGGTCCAAGGCGATCTTCCTGAGCTACGGGCTGGAAGACGCGGCGGCGTCGATCCGAAACGCGCTCCTCAGCCGCGCGAACACGACCGCGGCCCCGGGAGCGTCGGCGTAGCCCATACCGGGACGACGGCGTCAGTCGATCGGGGTCGCGCGCGTCACCACTAGCGTGTGGTCGATCAGCACCGCGACCCGCTGGATGAACTGTACGGTGTGCGGCAGGACGGCGTGGCGCTCGAACGCGGCGTCATCCGCCCAGCGCGAGTGAATGTAGAACAGCCGCGGATCCTGGGTCGCGCGAAAGGCCTGCATACCGCAGCAGCCGGCCCCGCCGCGCGACGGACCGACCACCTCGCGCAGAGCCGCTTCGACCGCCGCCTCACATCCCTCGCGGGCGTGAAGACGCACGAAGACGCATAGCTCGGTCGCGGCCGCCCCGCTCGCGACACTCCCGTCCGACCCCGGCGTGTGGGCCTCGTAGCTCCCTGGCCGCTGGGTCCCCTCGGCGGGCGTCACGCGCCCCGCAGGCGGGCGCCCGGTCGCCTGAGGCTCGAGACCGGTGCGACCGCACCCACGTGGGGCTTCACGATGTCGAGAATCGGGAAGCGGCCCCCGAGAATCGGGTCGCTCTTGACGCCCATCCACTGCTCGAGCACGGTCGCGTACACGCTCCGGAAGTCCGTGCCGAATTTGAGGTCGCCGATGTCGAGGTCCGTCAGGCTCGGTTGGGCGCCGTGAACACCCGGGGTCACGGGACCGCCGATCAGAAACATCGGCGCCGCAGTCCCGTGATCCGTGCCGGCCGAGGCGTTCTCCGCGACGCGGCGGCCGAACTCGGAGAACGTCATCGTCAGCACGCGGTCTTGCAGGCCTTTCTGTTTGATGTCGTTGACGAACGACGCGAGCCCGGCCCCGAGCGTCTCGAGGAGCCGGTCCTGCCGCCCTTCCTGCGCGGCGTGCGTGTCGAATCCCCCCAGGCTGACGTAGTACACGCGGGTCGGCGCGCCGGCCGCGATCAGCTCCGCGACGATCCGCAGCTTCTGGCTGAACGGGTCGCGCGGATAGCCGGTGCCGGCGTCGCTCGCCAGCTTGCCCGCGATCCGGTGGATGTCGGACGCGGCGAGGAGCGCGTTCATCTCCGTGTGGGTCAGGAAGTCCACCATCGGTTCTTCGCCCGCGACGGGGTGCAGCAACCGTTGGAGCGCCGCCTGCTCGTCGGCGCCGCCGCCCTGGACGGGGTGAAAGCCAAACCGGTCCGGGCTGTCGAACGCCACCACCCGCCCCGCAGTGCCCTGCATCGCGAGCGGCATTTCCGGGGAGAGCGTGATCCCCGCGGTCTGCCCGCAGTCGGGGCACTCGCTGTCGAACAGGCGGCCGAGCCACCCGGTCTTGGGCCCGGTCCCCACCGGGTCCGCGGTCTGCCAGATCTCCATCGACCGGAAGTGGCTGCGGTTCGGGTTGGGGTACCCGACCCCCTGCACGACGGCGAGCCGGCCGTCATCGAACAGCGCCTTCAGCGGCTTGAGCACGGGATTGAAGCCGACTTCGTCGTTGAGCCGAAGGATCTTGTCCTGGGGAACCGCCAGGTGCGGGCGCGCACGGTAGTACTCGTCGTGGACGAACGGGACCACCGTGTTGAGGCCGTCGTTGCCGCCGCCCATCTGGATGACGACGAGGGTCGGCCAGTCCGGCCGTCCGCTGGCCTGCGCCGTGAGCGACTGGTCCCACGGGTTGTTGAGGGCGAGCGCCGTCCGCGTGAGAAACATCGGCGCGGTCACCCCCGCGGACACGATCGTCAGCCCTTTCGTCAGAAACTCGCGGCGTGTCATCATGTCGCGCATCGTGACACCCTCCTCAGGCTACCTGGTACTCGGGCAGTGCCATCACGAGATGGATCGCGGCCCCGGGCGACCGGACGGCGGCTTGCGCCAGCATCGTCTGACGCGCCGGCGAGAGCGTCCGCCCGAGCAACTGGGTCGTGATCGCCTCCGCCGATCCGAGCGGCGCGAGGTTCGGCGCCCCGAGCCGCCCGGCGATCAACCCGGCGGCCACGTCGCTGCGCGTGAAAATGGTCCCCGCGTTCATCCATCGCGCCCCGCCATCCCACCCGGCGACCGTGGGGGGGAAGAAGAGGTGCTGGCCCATCAAGGCCATCGCCCCGGACAGCCGGATCCAGTCGGGCTGCTGCACGCCGAGCTGACGCACCGCCCCCACCACAAACTCGGTGGGGCTCTTCACCTGCGCGTGCATCACCTCGGGGCGGTAGAACGCCCGGGAGCGGAACAGTGCACGCAGGGCCGGCCGGAGCTCGTAGGTGTTCTCGCGCAGCCCCGCGGCGACCGCGTCCACGAGATCGGCGGGAGGCTGCGGGGCCGCGAAGAAGGCCGCGAGCTTCCCCGCGATCCACCGGGGCGCCGCCGCCTGCGCCAGGATGATGCGCATGATGTCGGTGCCGTCCCAGGCCCCGGTCTGCCCGAGGAAGGTCTTCTGGCCGCCGTCGTGCAGCGCCGGTTTGAATGCGAACGACCGCCGGTCTTCGAACGACCGGTAGTCCCGGAGCGTCCACCCGGTCCACGCACGGGCGGACTCCCGCACGTCATCCTCGGTGTAGTGGCCGATCCCGAGCGTGAACAGCTCCATCAACTCGCGCGCCCAGTTCTCGTTGGGGTGGCCCTTCCGATTCTGATCGTTGTTGAGATAGCGCAACATCGCGGGATCGCGGGCGACCCCGTCAAGCAACCGCGCGAAGTTGCCCGCGGCATGGCGACGGAAGAGTGCGTTCTGATAGTAGAGCGCCATCGCGTCGTTGACGTCGCCGAACGAGCTCGTGAAGTGCCCGTGCCAGAACAACGTAAGCTTTTCCTGGAGCGGGGAGGGGGAGGCGGCCATCCGGTCGAGCCACCACGCCGTGAGCGCTACGATCGCCCGCCCGTGCGCCTGGTTGACGACCTGGTACAGGGCCCGCAGCTCGGGGTGGTCCTTCGGGCGCTGGTGGTTTGCAAGGATGTACCCGAGCGTCGTATCGGTCTGCCGCTCCGCGCCGATCGCGTCACCGAAGATCTCGGGCATCGCGGGCTCCGGAGCGAACGCGAACAACGCGTCCACGGCCCGATCCGGCCCCGCCGCCACCGCGGCGGCCACCTCATTCGGCAGCGGACCGAACCCGGCCCGGCGCAGCAGATGCCCGGCCTTCGCGGCATCCCATGGATCGCTGGCGGTCGGGACGAACGGTTCAAGCCCTGCGGGCATCACACGGACCTCCTCGGGAGCACGCTCGTGTCTTTGTCGTGCCCAGCCGGCGCGCGCCCCGGACGTCGCGGCCGGGCGAGCCCCGGTGACACCCGCCCGACCTGACGACCCGTTGCCCCGTAAGCGCCGGTGCGCCCGGGAAAAGTTCCCGACGCCCCGCGCGCGTGCGTCTCGAGATCCGCTATTGCCCCCGGAACTCCCCCCATGCGCGCTCGACCAATGCGGGTGAGGCCAACAGGTCGATCGCGGTCATCACCATCACCCTGGCGTCGTTCATCATCCCCGCGAGCCCGATCTCGGCCTTGCCCGCCTCGAGCGCCTCCCGCGTATGCATCCCCACGCCGGGCGGACACGTCGGCAGGGTGTAGCTGATCGTCGGTAGCGCCTGACTGAGATTGCCGAGGTCGGTCGAAGCGCCCACGAAGCGGTCCTCGACCTTGAAACCGAGCGCGCCGGCGTTCTGCTTGATCAGCTCGGCCATCGTCGCGTTGTACTTGAGGGCGTCGAACAACAGCCCCTTCGAGATCTTGACCGTGGTGCCGGTGGCGTCGGCGGCGGCCCGGCCGCACGCTTCCATCCGCACCATCAGTTCCTTGTGGTAGACGCTGTCCGACGATCGGACACCGAACGCGGCGGCCGCCCGTTCCGGGACGATGTTCACCGCCTGCCCGCCGTCGGTGATGATGCCGTGGATGCGCGTGTCGGGGCGGACCTGCTGGCGCATGGCGTTCACCGAGTTGAAGACCTGGATCACCGCGTCGAGCGCGTTCAGCCCGTTCCACGGCGCCACCGCGGAGTGCGCGGGCCGTCCCGTGTACTCGAAGTCGATCCGCTGAACGGCCAGGCACCCGGTCGCGACCGAGGGGTGGTCGCCGGCGTGGTACTGGATCGCGGCGTCGCATCCTTTGAACGCGCCCCGCTCGAGCATCAGGATCTTGCCGCCGCCGCCCTCCTCGGCCGGCGTGCCGTAGTACGCGACCGTGCCGTTGAGCTCGGGGAGCACGACCTTGAGCGCGGCGGCGGCGGCGGCCATCCCTGCCCCCATCAGGTTGTGCCCGCACGCGTGGCCGAGACCGGCGAGCGCATCGTACTCGGCGATGAGGCCGATCGTTGGACCGGCGGCGCGGCCCTGAGCGCGCGCAATGATTGCCGTCGGCATGTCCGCGACCCCGGCGTCGACCTGGTAGCCGTGGCGAGCCAGCATCTCGCTGACCCAACGGACCGCCTGGGCTTCCTGAAACCCGACCTCGGGGTGCGCGTGAATCCGAAGCGCGAGATCGCGCGTCTCGGGCTCGAGGGTTTCGAGCGCGTCGAGTGCGCGGGTCTTCAACGCGGAGGTATCGGGAGCGGGAGGCGTGCCGGCCATGCGTGTCCCTCCTCGGCGGAACGGATCGGATATGAGGAGGGTTCGGCGCACCCCGCCGGGTCGCCTGTGGACTCTCCAGGACAAGGAAACGCCGCCTGCTACCCTGGGCGGCGCGCGAGGCCCGTGCCCTGTGCCACGGCGCGCCGTGGCACAGGGGAGGTCCGCGGTTGCCCGTAGCGGAGGCGCTGCACCGCGCGGCGGAGGCGCGCGTCCGTGACCTCGTAGTACACCTGCGTCGTCACCGGGCTCTCGTGACCGAGGAGCCGCTGGGCCTCTTCGATCCCGAGCCCCACGTTCGCCATCTGCTGTCCGGCGGTGTGGCGGAGGTGGTGAAACGCGATGCCCTCGGGGATCGGCACGCCCGCCCGGGCGGCGTACTGTTTGAAGATGCGCTCGACGCTCGCGTAGTGGAGCCGGGCCCGCCGGCGCTGGAACGGAATGCGGAAGAACATGGCGGTCGTCGGCACCGCCGGTCGGACGGCCAACCAGCGCAGCAGCGCCGCACGGGTGTCCGCCGTCAGCGGGAGCACCTGCTCCTTGCTGCCCTTGCGCCAGACCACGATCGCGGCGTGCTCGGAATCGCTGAGACGGATCACCCGCTCGATGTCGAGGCGGATCACCTCGCTGACCCGCAGGCCCATCAGGCCCAACTCGGCCATGGCGCGGTCGCGCAACACGCGGGGCTCGTCTCCTTCGAACGCGGCGCGAAACCGAGCGACCTGATCCTCCGTCCACCACCGGTGGACCCGTCGTAGCCGGCGGGGAGGTCGGAAGTCCTGCGCCACCGAGAACGGGCGCCGCTGCCGCCGGCGGAGCCACTCGTAGAAACGCCGGAGGGCGGTGATGCGGCGCGCGCGCGTCGCCACGGAGAGCCCGGCCTCGGTCATGCGACGGCCAAACCGCACGAGGTCCTCCGAGGTCGCTTCGTCGAGGCGGTTCTCGATGTACTCGGCGAAGTGCTGCACGTCGCGCACGTAGGCGAGGCGGGTGTTGACGGCGCGGTTGTCGCCCTCCAGATCGGTCCACCACTCGAGGAGCAGCGGGTGTCGGGAAGGCACCGGCGAACGAAGCGAGTGACGCGTTCGGCGCGCTGGCATGATTGGCGACCTCCAACTTCAGCTGCGATGTGTGCTGCGATTGCGCCGTCGAGCCCGTTCAGGCGCGTGGTTTCGGAGGACGGGTCTGATTCTCCTGCGCGGGCGTGGGGCGGATCACGTGGCGCCGTGCCGACGGACCTCGGCGACGGCGGCGCCGAGGGTTGCGGTCCAGGGGGATCCGTGTCCGCACAGCGTGACGGACACGTCCAGCCGACGCAGTCGTTCGAGGGAGGCGAGCGCCTGGGCCGAGTCGACGTTGAACGAGCGGGGGAGGAGATGGGGCCCGGACACCCCGGTGACCGGATGCCACGTGCAAAACGCGTCCCCGACCATCACCGCCCCGCGCTCCGCGAACAGCAACGCGCTGTGCCCCCGGGTATGACCGGGGGTGTGCACCACCTCGGGGCGGCCGGGCACGTCAAGCGTTTGCCGGTCCCCAAACGTGCGCACCTGCCTCACCCGCTGGGTTCTCGGTCCGTACCGCGCAGCGTGCGCGAGGAGGCGATACGTCCCGGCGCACCGCAGGTAGGGCCACATGGACCCTTCGGGTTTTGGCACCACCCCGGTGCGCGCGGCCTCCGCGTCCGCCGCATGCACGTACACGGGCACGTCGAGTTCGCGGCGCCACCACTCCGCAAAGCCGAGATGGTCCGCGTGCGCGTGAGTAAGCACGATCGCCTTGACATCTTGGGGCGTGCGCCCGATCAGGTGGAGCGCTTCGGGGAGCTGCGTCCGGTACTTGGGCAGCCCGGCGTCGACGACCGTCACGCCGTCGCGCACGCTCACGAGGTACCAATTGACGAACCACGTCCCGCATCGAAACACACCGGGTGCCACCTCGCTCGTCACGCCGTCCTCCCTCCGCCGGAGCTACCGTTCGCCGCCACGACGCGGTGCCCACGCGGACCCCACGGCGTATTGCGTGCATGCGGCGGCGATTCCCTGCGTGCACGCCGCATCGTGCCAGGGGCCGCGTCGAAGGTCTCCCAGTGAGGCAACAGACGGGTTGTCCGATCGACCGGCCGTTCGCCCGCGCGACAAGGGATCGCGGCCCGGACCACACCTGGCGTGGCTCGACCGCATAGATCCCGGCCGGCGCCCACCGCAACGGTCGAGGCTTGCACGTGTCGGCCGGATTGCTGGGTCCGGGCCCGGCGGAGGGATCCCGGTGGTCCCTGCGAACTACTCCGGACCAATGGACCAGTACGCGTTTGACAACGCGTGGATCCACGCGCGGCAGCGGCTCCGTGGTCTCGAGCAACTTCTTGATCCCGGCACGATTCGGCATCTGGAGGCGCTCGGCGTGGGGGAAGGCTGGCACTGCCTGGAAGTTGGGGCCGGAGGCGGAAGCGTCACCGAGTGGCTCTGCGGCCGAGTGGGGCGGGCCGGATCCGTCATGGCGACGGATCTTGATACCCGCTTCCTTGAGGCCCTGACCATGCCCAATCTCGACGTTCGTCGCCACGATATCATTTCAGATGAGCTTCCGGAACGGCGGTTCGATCTTGTGCTTTCACGACTTGTGTTGGGGCACACGCAGAAACGTGAGAAGGCACTTTGGCGGATGCGGTCGGCGCTCAAACCTGGCGGCGTGATGGTGTGTGAGGATGCGGACCACATCTCGGTCGCGCTTCTGTCTCCACCGGACACCCGAAGCCGAGACCTCTTTGCGAAAGTCGAGCAAGGAAAAGATAGGGCGATGGCCGCACGCGGCCACGTGTACTGCGGACGCCAGTTGTATGGATTGCTCTGCGCGCTCGGGCTCATCGACGTGCGTGCCGAAGGACGCGTGCCCGTACTCTATGCCGGCACGGAACCGACGCGTTGGAAGCGGCTCTCCGTCGAGCAACTCCGTGACGACATTGTCAACGCGCAACTGGCGACAGACGCCGAGATCGATGCCTACCTTGCCCTGCTTGATTCGCCAAACTTCACCGCGCAGGGGTTTACGGTGATGACGGCGTGGGGACGGCGCGCCGAATAGGCACCGCCGATCACCGCGAAGCGACAACCGGCAATCGAACCCATACCACGAGCATTGGAGGCGCACGATGGCAGTCTGTTCCAGGTGCGGCAAGGAGTACAAGCCGGGCGCGAAGGGATGGTACGGCCGCCTCGAAGGGCTGCCACCCGGGGGGAGGGGGGAGAGCCCGCTCGCACGCATCCTGCTTTGCCCGGAGGACTTCGCCCGCATTCCGCAGGCCGGACGTAAGGCCTGGCACGAGTACATGGGCGCCACGGAAGGGCCCACCCGGGAAAAGCGGATCGGTCATCTGGGCGAGCCCTGACCCGCGCCCGCACGGCGAGTCGTTACACAACCGAACCCGCCGCCCGCAGGGGTGGCACGGGGAAGGGCGAAGTGTCCGCTACAACATGCCAGCCACGAAGGGGGAATCTGCGATGACGGCAGAGTTTACGCGCCGCGCACTGCTGCGCACCACGGCCGTGGCGGCGGGGGCGGGGTTGGCGACGCGCTATCTCGGCGTGTCCGACGCGCTCGCCGCAGGCTCGATTCCCAACCCGGAGACGCTGTTTTACGGCGTCTACTGGGAACCCGTGAACCTGGATCCCCATGCGATCACGGACTGGGGCAGCATGTGGATGCTCGACAACATCTACGAGCCGCTGGTGCGGTACAAGACGAAACAGGTGAACGGCCAGACGATCGGCACCGCGGAGGTGACGCCGCACCTCGCGGAGGACATGACGGTCGCGAAGGACGGCAAGACGTACACGTTCCGGCTGCGCCAGGGCGTGCGGTTCCACTCCGGCGATCCGCTGACCGCCGACGTGGTCAAGTACTCGATCAACCGGATGTTGACCGTGAATCTCGGCCCCGCCAGCACGATCTCGAAGTACATGGATCAGGGGAGCACCGCGGTCGTCGATCCGCGGACCGTACGGGTCACGCTGACACGGCCGTGTCCGTTCTTCCTCCAGTTGTTCGCCGCCACGAATGTCGGCGCGATCGTCAATCCCAAGACCGTCGACGCGCACGGCGGCACCCAACCGGGAAAGTTCAACGAGTGGATGTCGCGGAACACCGACGGCACCGGCCCATTCAAGTGGGGCCAGTGGAACGCCGGCCAGCAGTTCGAACTCGTGGCGAACGACCAGTACTGGGCCGGCGCCCCGAAACTCAAGCGCGTCGCATTCCGCGTGATCACCGACTTCGCGACGCAGCTGCTGCTGTTGAAACGCGGCGAGCTGGACATCGTCTACCACCTCCCGCCGGACATGACGGCCCAGCTCATCGGCAACCCGGACATCGTGATGAGCCGGGCGAGCGGCATCGGCGTCCACCAGATCTACATGCAGAACCGCACGAAGCCCTTCGACGACGTGCGCGTCCGGCAGGCGATGGTGTA
>DATGJN010000089.1 GCA_035295165.1 bacterium | reverse complement strand
CACCGCCGCGTGATCCACGTCCCGGGCCCGATCATCCCTGGAGGCAATACGCTCAGATCGCTCGCCGCAAAGAGCTCAGCGCCCAGGGGGTGACATTTTCGCTGAACCGTTAGCATGACAGGATTGCTGAACTACGACACGGCGTCATGCGACCGGAACACAACGTCGCGGGCATCTCGCGACGCCCGCGACGTCCGCTCCGCGGCGTCCGGCACGCCGCAGAGCAACCGAATGGTCGATCTAGTAGTGAGGCGTCTGACTCGGCGCGGTCCCCGGCGGGTTCGCAACGTTCGGCGGCACGTCGGGTGCCGTCGTGTTCGCGGGCACCGTCCCGTTCGCGGTCTTCACGATCGACCAGGTCTTGCCGTCGAACTTCACGGTGTCGCCGATTTGAACCTGGTGCCAGAAGTTGTCGGGCACGCCCCAGGATTCATCACCCACCTGGAGCATCCACACGTCGTTTTCGCCCGTTCTGGCGTACTTCTGTGAAACGACGCCGTACACATACGGCTGACCGCATCCGACGCTGAGATCCGCGGCCAGCACGGAGAGCGCGAGGATGAAGATCAGCGGGGTCACCACACGAACCGACATGCGTGAGCACCTCCGCTATAGCCCTGCCGCCAGTATAGCGGTGCGATCCCCGCTTCGCAACCGAACCGGCTTGCCCCGCATCGACGCCGGCGCCAGCTGCGTCACGAGCCAGGGCACCGTCGGTGCCAGCGCGTTGCGCAGCACGTCGCGGACGAGGATCGCCGGCATGATGCCGACCGCCGACGCGGAGTGGCTCGTCTCCGCGACGATCCGGCCCTGTCCCGCGTCGAAAACCTGCACGACCACAGACGCCTGCGCGATGGGCATCCCGTTGCTGTCAGGCTCGAAGGGTTCGTTTCCGTTCCCCGCGACACTCAGCAGCGGAATCCAGCCGACGACGAGCCGGCCGACCCCGAGAGCCCCGGCGAGATCGGCGAGTCGCGAAAACGACAGCGCGTCCTGGGTGCGCCAGTGGATCGAGGCCTCGGCCCGCCCCACGGCGGCCTGCGGCACGACCGCGATCCCTCCGGCCGCGCCGCGGGCGAGGAGCGTCGCCAGTTCATCGGCGGCGGCGCGCTCGGGGATCACGGCGCCAATGACCGGCAGCGGGGTCGGTGCGTAGAAGTCGACGACGGCAACCGAAACCGGAGCAGTGGCCCCCGCGGCGACCGCCGCACACAGACCCAGCATGCCAACCAGGGTGGCGAGGCCTACGCCGGTCGATCCGGTCACGACCGAACGATGCCAGTTGTGCTTCATACCCACGCACCCCTCTTCGACAGCAACAAGACCTGGCATGGCGACCGAGTCCCTCATAGTATCCCAGGCCTCGGTATGATCCATGTCACGACGGGATCGAGCGGCACGGCGCCGACCGCACAACCGCGCTCCCGCTCGTGTCGCCGCCACGGACGAAGACTCTGTGCCCCCATCCATCCGGTCCCGAGACCGGGGGGTTGCTCGCGTCTCGTGATGTGCGGGCGCTTCGGAATCTATCTCATCCTTGGGCGTGTGGCCAGATGTTTCCCCCGAACCTCGTCCCATGTAGGGAGGCCCACATGGCGCCCCCCCAGAACGGTGAGATATGCGGGACCCAACCGGGGCTGTGAACAGCGAGAGAAGTTCACCGTGACGTCAATGGTCCCTGCCCCGAGCAGTTCGCACATCACGAAGAGATGGCTACGACCGACTACCACCGCCACCTTGGTGTGCCTCGCCACCGTGGTGCTCGGAGTCTACCTTTTTCGGCTATCAACGACCAATGGGCTGAACGCGGATCCAGCGAGCAATCTCTTGTATGCTGCAGACATAGCGCGCGGAAACTGGCTTCTGCACGGATGGACCTTGCCGCCGGACTCCTACTGGTTCACTGACGTGCTCATCTATATGGTGGCCCTTCCGATTCTTGGGCTGAACCCTGTGCTATTGTATGTCGTTCCGGTTGCTATCTGTCTCGCCCTCATCGCTGCTCTTGTGGTGGTTTCGACCACGGGGGCGAAACTTGGCCCGACCATCCCGTTTGTCGCTCTGCTACCAGTCCTGCCAATCATATTTCCGTCTCCTGCCATGATCTCACAGGTGTTGATGGGCCCTTTCCATACGGGGACACTCGTTGCGGCGCTCGTCTCCACACTTGCCTTGTATCATGCTCAGAAGATGATAGATCACGCCCTCCAACGGTGGTTGCTCGCCGGTTTCGCGCTTATCGTACTCACCGCTGCGGGAGTGAGCGATCCGTACACAACCATTGTCGCCGTGGTCCCGATTGCCGTAGTTTCACTTGCGCGTGTCCTGGCCGCTCAACGTCCCGTGGAGCGGCGAAGGTCCTTGTTGTCCCTGTGTACCGGCGCCGCCGCGTGGCTTGGAACCCTTGGTTGTGGTTCGCTCGTGAGGCACCTTGGGGGGGCCACCATCATCCCCTTCGGGGCCTCGACCATCTCATACGCCCAGATCGGGCAGAGCGTTTCTAACCTGGGGCGCGCCCTCCTGGATCTCGCGGGAGGAAACGTCTTCGGTCAGGGGATCAACCAAAATCTCGCGCCGGCCGCCCTGCGCCTCACATACCTTGCGGCGGCGATGGTAGCAACGTGGCTGGCATTGCGTGACGAGATGCGCTCCGCTTCGACACACCGCTCGCCCGAGGACTGGCTCACCACGGTATTGGCCGCTGCCGCCGCGTTTGTCTTCCTCGGCAACGTGCTCGGCACCGCCAATGAAGATATTCGCTACCGGCTCCCGTTGCTTCTCCTCGCCGGCGTTGTGCTGGCGCGGCGCTTTGGCGCCCTCTTAGCCCCATGGCTATCCCGCCAGAAGGGGCTTGCAGCGGGACTCGGAGTCGCGCTGATCCTCGTCTACGCTGGCCCTGTCGGACAATACCTTCACCATCATCCGGCGAGCGAATATAATCGCAAGGACGTGGCGCTCGCCCGATGGCTTGCAGCTCACGGGCTGCACTACGGATACGGGGGCTACTGGGAAGCTTCGCTCGTGACGGTGGAATCCCAAGGCCGTGTGATGGTACGGCCCGTGGTATCGACGAAGATCAACCAACCCGGGCTGGTGCCGTCGGACGTACCGTCCTCAGGATGGCGCATCTCCCCGTACAACTGGATGTCGAAGAACACGTGGTACTCAGCTACTCATCCTGCAAACTTCCTGGTCTTTGACCCCAGCTCGCAGTGGGATCGAGATAGCGGTGTGACCTTGACCATTGCCACGCAGACATTTGGCCGACCGAGTCATGTCTATCAAGGCGTGGGACAGTTCACCGTTCTTGTGTGGGACGGCCCGCTCCACTTCTAGCAGTCATGCCACCTCCGCCCCAGACCGTCTCAGCTGTCGAAGCCAGCGAGGTCTAGTTTGGGAGCTGCACGTTCGCCGCCGCTTCCCCGATCTCGCAAAGAATCTCCTCCGCGACCCGTCTCGGATCCGAGGCCCGGGTGATCGGACGTCCGACGACCAGCATGTCGGCGCCCGCCGCGACGGCGGCGCCGGCCGCGCGCACGCGTCGTTGGTCATCCTCCCGCCCACCGAGCGGGCGGATTCCCGGACAAACCAACAGGAACTCACGGCCGCAGGCCGTCCGCACCGCTTCGACCTCGAGGGGCGAGGTCACCGCACCGTCGAGACCCGCTGCCTGGGCCAGCCGTGCGAGCCGGACGACGGCGTCGGCGGGCGACCCCCCAACACCGGTCTCGGCGAGCGTCTGCGCGTCGGCGCTCGTGAGCAGCGTCACGCCGATCACCCGAAGGCGTTCGCCCCCAACAGCGGCCTCGGCGGACGCGGCCTCCCAGGCCGCGCGCATCATCGCCGTCCCGCCCGACGCATGGACCGTGCACAGCGCGATCCCCTGTCTCGCTGCCGCGCCGACTGCGGCCCCTACGACCGAGGGGATGTCGTGGAACTTCGTGTCGAGGAAAACCCGCCCGCGCCGCGCGATCGCGGCGACCGCATCCGGCCCGGCGGTCGTAAATAGGTGCGATCCGATCTTGAACCACCGCACGACGCCCCGGAGACCGTCTGCCAGACCTTCCGCGTCGGCGAGCGAGGGCATGTCGAGCGCGACGATCAACCGGTCACGTGGATCCACGCACGTCCTCCGCGTGGTACAGATGGGTCCAAAGCGGGTTCGGGGAGAAGCAACGGCGGCTCCCCGGTTTCCCGGGGAGCCGCCGCCTTGAACACCCGAGCGCCTGTTAGAAGCTGTAGTCGATCTGCGCCCGGTACAGCAGGAACTGCTCAATGTTCGCGATCTTGAGTTCGCGAACCTTGAACGTGATGTTGGCATTCTGCACGAAGTTGTACACAATGCCCGCCTCGTACGTGGAGAGCGTCTGACCGTTCGAGGCGAAGTTGCCGAACGCGCCGGACCCGTAGAGCGTCCAGCCGGTCCACGGCGAGATGCTCAGCCCGACTTCAAACGCGTTGGCGTTGCCAGGGTAGAGGCTGCCGTTCTGGTTGGTGTCGATCTCCTGGCTGCCGTACGGCGCGTAGAAGTTCTGGCCGTAGTTGACGTAGCCCGTGTCCATCGCGAAGTTGTGGCCGACGCCCAGCAACGCGCCGAGGTCCCAGTGCACGTTGACCTTGTAGCCGTTGTCGCTGGTGTTGAACACGGTATCGTTCCACTGTGCGTACTCGCCGTCGAAGTTCACGCCCGGCACGATCGTCCAGTCAAGATAGCCGTCCCAGCCGTTGCCGGCTGCGGGACACGCGATGCCGGGGCCGCTCGTCGCGGTGACCGACACGCAGTGGTACCCGTTCGTGGCGAGCGCCGAGGTCCCGAGGCCCGGGTTGAGCGAGCCGCCGCTAGGACCGTAGACGTGCCACTGGGCCGCGTTGCCAAACCCACCCGGCCCAGGAGTCGGGCTGTTCGGGGTGATGGTGTTGGCCACGTAGTCGAGGCCGACGCGGAGGCCAGGGATGACCTGGATGTTGGCGTTCGCGCCGTAGGCATCCTCGCCGAAGAGGTACTGACCGCCGCTGATCGCCGGGCTCGCGGTGCCGCCGAACGGACCGCTGTTACCGCCCTGGATCCGGATGATCGCGAACTCAAAGTTCAAGTCCGCCAGCGACGGAATGTGGGAATCGATCCGCAGGCCGTCCGCCTGGTTGAACCCACCGCTTGCGGTGGAATCTTCCCAGGTGTCCGTGTTGTCGTTCATGATCAGGCCGAACGGACCCCACTGAATCGGGTAGCAGCCGCCGCCGCACGGCGTGTTGTTGCCGAACCGGCCGAGCATGATCTCAAGCGGCAGGCCCCACGCGTTCCGCCAGTCCAGGAACGCGCTGTCGATTTCGCCGAACGCGCCGTTGCCGAACGCGCTGGAGGCACCCTCGCTGCCGAACGCGAGACCGCCGGTGCCGGAAATGCCCTCTTGGCCGCTGTTGAAGATCTGGTAGCCACCGGCGCTCAGGAGGCCGATGACGTAGTGGATGTCGGGTGTGACGGAACCGTCAAACCCGAGCTTGAACTCGTACCGCGGACGGTTCGTGGTCGGGAAGTTGCTCGCGTCGATCTGGGACGTACGCGGGTTCCCGTTGATGCCGAACGGGCTGCTCGCCCCGCCAGCACCCTGCAGGAACTGCGCCGTACCGGCACCCACGGTACCCGCGCTGGCGTTCACGCCAACGGTCCCGAGGTTAAACGCCGGTCCGGTCCCGTTCGCGGTCCCGCCGACGACGGTCTGGGACACGCCGGTCAGGTTCAACCCGCTCCCTGAACCGTAGCTGTTCCGCGCGATGTCTTCGCGGAACCGGAGGCCGCCCGTGATCCGGACGTTGTCCAACCGCGCCTTGATCGCGTTCAACTCTTCTTCAATCGCCGTGGTACGGACACCCAACGCGGCCAGTTCCGCCCGGAACTCGTTCACCAGCCGGTTGATCGCGTCGAGGTCTGCCTTCGTGACTTCCGGCGGCGTCGGCGCGGGGATCTGAATGCTCTCGATCCGCGCCAGCAGCCGTGCCACTACCATCGCCATCTCGTACCGCGTCATGGCCCGGTCGCCCTTGAAGGTCCCGTCGGGGTAGCCCTCGATCAGGCCCTTCGCCGCCAACTCAGCGATCGCGTCGTATGCCCAGTGGTTCGTGGGCACGTCCGCGAACGGCTGTGCGAAAGCGGGAGCAACCATGGCAAACACGAGCGCGGTCGCGACAGCTACCGCAATGTTCCTCATGCTGCCCATTTCATTCCCCCTTGCGTGTTGTGATGTCGGGGGCGGGCAGGAACCGTTGGCTCGAGTGACCGTGTTTTCTCGCGCCTCTGCGTTCCCGTGCGCTCCCCCCGTGCCACACCCGTCCCGGGATCTCACTCTGTCGTGCCTCCCCTCCTTCCGAGTGAGCGCCCGCTCGCGGCGTTTGGCCGCTGGAGCGGGTGAAAGCAAGCCTGATCAACTCAGGGGTATGGCCTGGTCATCGTATTCGCGTAACTGTTCGATGTCAAGGAAGCGACACACTTCCATCGGGTTCACCCTACGACGACGGGTCCCAATTTCCTGCACCGGGGAGAGAAATCGGTCAATGAATGTACGATCATTTGTTCGATTCTGTACAGGATATGGCTATATTTGCTACACAATTTCTTCTCTCAAACATGCCCCTAACCTCTCTCCGTCGGGCGTCGCCCTGCTGGACGAGGGTCATCGCCCACGAGATTGGAGATACGCCTCCCCGAGCAAGATCGCCGCGTAGTCGTCGTACGGTTCCGGCGGCACCAACAACGATCTCGGGATCAGACGCCCCAACCCGCGCGGCGGATGGTCCCGAAAATATCGCGTTCGCGCGAGGAGCGTGGTCCCCCGCTCATCCACGCTGACTACCGGAATCGCGCAGCCAACGAGGCGTGTCCGGACGCCGGCCGCGCCGGTGCTGTTGCCGACCACAATCGCCTCGACCCGGTAGGCCGTGATCCAGTCCCGGACCACGTCGGCCAGGGCGTCAGACGGGACCACGCGATGGGCGAGCACTTCGCCGGGCCGGCACACGGCAATTCCGCACTTGTCCCGCCCCGGATCGACCGCGAGCACGCTCAACGGAACGTCAACTGCACGGGGCCGACGGTGTATGCGTCGATCAGCGCGACCGCCCGCACGTCCACCATGGTCTTGCTCGACTGCACGCGGTCGAGCACCTGCAAGAAGACGGCGGGGTCGATCCGGAGGTCGGGCGGGGAGGACGCCAGCGCAAACGGCGGCGAGATGATGCCGTCGCGCTTCGCACGCTCCGCCGCGGCCGATCCCAGCGCGAGCAGCCCGGTCTCGACCTGCGCCCGTGTGCCGCGCCCGTCGATCTTCGCCAAGGCGATTGTCTGCCCAGCTTGATAGACTCGCACGTTGGGGAAGACGAGCAAGTTGGCCCGCAGCGGAAGCCCTCGCACGGTGTTTTCGCTGGCGATCAGCCGAACCACCATCGGCTGGGCCCGCTCCGCGATGTCCTGCGCCACAGAGTCCACGGTCACCCCCGACGGCGAGATGTGCACCATCACGCCGTCGGGCCCGGGCGCGAGCCCACGCTCCCGCGCCGCCTGGGCGGCCAGGTCGAGGAACGCCTGCACGCGCCGCCGGATGTCGGCGAGCGGCGCCTGACCGTCGATCACCGTGCGGAGGACCTCCTGGTCGTTCTGATAGACGACGTCGCGGAACTGGAGCGCGCGCAGTTGCGCTTCCTGCTGCGCGATCTCGGCTTCAAGCGTGTGCGTCTGTTGCTGAAGCTCCTGCAGGTGGAAGAGCGCCTGCCGCGCGTCGTTGCTGACGAGCAGCACGACCGCGAGCGTCACCACGGTGATGAGCATCCCGGTCACGATCGTGATGGTCTGGGCGGTGTAGCGGGGGCGAAGCCCGAACAGGGTCAGTCGCCGACGGCCGATGTTGCGCCCCACTAGGTTGCCGATGAACGCCACCAGGCCGCTCACGAGAATCAGAATCGGGATCAGGAGCGCGGCGCCGTTCATCGCGTGGCTTCCTCCCGGGCGCGAATCCGACGGCGCTGCCGCAGCCGCGCGAGCAACCGGACGTAGTTCAGCACCTCGCCCCGGTCGAGCTTGCTTTCGCCTCCGGCCCGCTCTTCAAACCGGTACGGTATCTCCTCCACCCTGTGCGCGCGCCCGGACGCCAGGATCTCGAGCAGCAGCTTATACCCGAGACCTTCGAACTCGATGCCGTCAAACAGGGCGCGCCGACACGCAAACAGGCCCGACATCGGATCGCGCACCGCCACCCCCAGCAGGGTTCGGGCGAGCCGCGTGGCGCCCCAACTCAACACCCGGCGGGACATCGACCACCGCGTAATTCCGCCCCCGGGCACATACCGCGACCCGATCGCAAGGTCCGCGCCCCCGTCGAGTGCGGCAAGCAGCGCCGGCACGACCTCCGGCGGATGCGATAGGTCGCTGTCCATGACGGCGACGACGTCCCCCCGGCCACGCTGGACCCCCTCAAGCACGGCCGACGCGAGTCCCGCCTTCCCGGGCCGGCTGAGCACGACCACGGGCAGCACGTCGCGCAACTCCGTGCCGACCTCGACGGCAACCGTCCCGGTTCCGTCCGGCGAGGAATCGTCCACGACGACCGCCTCGGCATCCCAGCGAGGCTGCCCAACGGCAGCGGCGAGCCGGCGGAGCAGGACCGGCACCGTTTCCCGCTCGTTGTACGTGGGTACGATGACGCTGACCCGCACTTAGCTCGACCCCCCGCATCCGGCGCCGGCGGGCTTCTCCCGCACGACCAAGTCGTCGCGGGCTCCCACCGGCTGAAGGGGTTCGGCGACGCGCGCGGCACTCCCCGCCAGTTCGGCCGGGGTCGTCACCAAGAACGCGCGCCCGGGAGCGCACAGGCGCTCCCGCAACGTCTCCGGATCGTTGATCCACACGACGGGGTGGTTCGTGTAGTAGACCAGGGACGCCGGCGTGCCGATGCGATAGCCGATCACCCGGTCGCCCGGCGCAAGGCGTTGGCCCAGTTCGATCGCCAGCGGCCGGATCGGCTTCTGCCGCTCCACCACCGGCAGCGTGAAGGTGTAGAGGACGCCGACGAACACGGCCACCGTCGCCGGCAACGTCAGGAACGCCCCGGTGTACCGGCCGAGACGAAACAGGACCGCGGTCAGTGCCGGCCCCGCGACCAACACGGCGAGCGGGACGATCAGGACGACCCGCACGGCCTCGAACGCCCGAGGATAGCGCACCGTCGCAAAAGCCGCCACCGCGAGCGCGAGCAGCGCGACGACGCCGATCTGAAGGAAGAACGATGTCATCAGCGTGCGATGGAGCCGCCCGGCGCCTTCGAATAGAAACTCTTCCCACAGCCGTGCGATCGCGATCGCCGCGAACGGGAAGATGGGAAACACGTCGTCGGGCAGCCGGCCGCCGATCGCCACCGCTCCCACGAACGTCACGCCGCACCACAGCAGGCACAGCAGGCTGCCGTCCTGCCAGCGGCGGAGGTAATGGTACACGAGCGCCCCGGGAAAGAACGCCGCCCACGGTACCGCGCCGAGGATCAGCACCGGCACGTCGTACAGCAAGGCGCCGACGCGGGGTTGCACCGGGCGAAGCCATGGGCCGCCGAACGCCGCCGTCAGAAACCCTGCCCCCGCGCGGACGACCTCCGCACCGTACCATGGAGCGGCGATCGCGAGGTAGATGAGACCTCCCCACCCCCACGGGATCTCCCGCCAGCGGCGGAGTGCGCGGCGGTACGCCAGAAACGGCACGAACACGGCGGCCAACAATACCAGGGTGACCGGACCGCGCGTCAACGTGGCCAGCCCGGCGAAGAGGAAGCTTCGAAGGTAGTCGGCCCGCCGTCGGTCACGGTAGCCCCGGTAGAACGCGTGCACGGCCAGCAACAGGAACGCCACCTCGACCACGTCCAGCACGGCGAGACGCGAGAGCAGCACGTACTCGAGAGTCGACGCGAGAATCAACCCGCTCAGGACACCGGTGCGCGGCCCGAACCACTCCCACCCGAGGAGACAGGTGACCCCGACACCGAGCACGCCGAACACCGCCGCCCACACCCGCGCCGTGAATTCCGTGAAGCCCAACGCCCACCCGGTCCCGGCCTGCAACCACATCCACAACGGCGGGGGCCCGAACCACGCGCTGCCGTCCAGGTGCATCGTGACCGGATCCCCGGTGGCCAAGATCTCCCGGCTGGCCTGCGCGTATCGGGGTTCGTCGAGGTCCCACAGGCTGCCGGCACCGAGCCGGAACGTGAACAGCCCAGAGGCGAACAGCAACACGAGACCGAGGAGAAGAAGCTCCCGCCGCCGGAGAAAAGACGCGCCCTCTGGCGCGCTCACCTGGCCGCCCGCGCCAGCAGGATCGCCCCGCCGGCGCAGACGACGGCGTCGGGGAGCCAGGCCGCGAGCACGGGGGACAGGAGTCGCCCATCCGACGCGAGCTGGGCCGGGATCGCGATCACGTAGTACGCCATCAGCACGAGGATACTGAGCCCGAGGCCCATGCTCGGTCCCGACCGGTGGGGACGCAGGCTCAGCGGTAGCGCGACGAGGGCGAAGACGATGCAGCTGGCCGCGGTCGCGAACCGCGAGTTGAGCTCGCCCACGAACGCGCGCGCGTCAGCGCCCTCGCGGTGCAGCGTCACGACCTGCCGGGCGAGCTCGCGCATGCTCATGTCCGAGGGCTGCTGCGGCGCGACCGTAAACTCCTGAGGGGAACGCGGCACGGTGACCGCGAGCGTGTCGAACGCCGTGGTCACCACGCTGCCGTTTTGAAACGCGTACACGCTTCCGCGGTGGAACGTCCACTCCACCCCGCGGCGGTAGGTGGCGTTCTGCGCCTCGATGATCTCGAGCGGCTGGCCGGCGTTGAGATAGACGACCGTCACGCCGAGCAAGGTGCGCGTTCGAGGATCGTACTGATGCGCGCTGTACAGCGCGTTCCCGCCGGTGGTGGGGGCCTGGAAGAATACGTTTTCCACGGGCCGGAGGTCGGGGCCGTGCGACATCACCTCGTTGAAGACGACCCGGTACTGGTCGTCGCTGAGGCTGACCACGCCTTCTGAGAAGATCAGCGCGCCGACAGTCGCGAGCGCGCCGGCGAGCACGACCGGCACCGCGATCCGGTACAACCTGATCCCCGCGACGCGCAGCGCGGCGATCTCGTTGTGATCGGTCAGCCGGCCGATGCCAAGCACCGTCGCGAGCAGGACGCCCATCGGCACGCTGAACGCCACGAAGTAGGGGATCTTGTAGACCATCAGGATGAGCGCGGTCTGCACGGCGATCCCCTGTCCGATCACCAGGCGCGCCAGATAGAAGAGGTGATTCATCACGAGCAGCACGCTGAACAGGCCGAGGCTGAATCCGAACGAGGACCCGATCTCGGACCAGAGCAGGCGATCCAGCAGGGTGAACGTCACAGCCGAAACCCCTCGCCGAGATACAACCGCCGTGCCTCCGAACTCTCGAGCACCTCCTCGGGCTGCCCGGTGAACAGGATGCGGCCGCCGTGGATGATCTCGGCCCGGTCCGTGATCGCGAGGGTGTCCCGTACGTTGTGGTCGGTGATGATCACGCCCAACCCCCGCTCCCGCAGATACCGGACGGTCTCCTGAAGCTCCTGCACCGCCCGCGGGTCGATTCCGGTAAACGGCTCATCCAACAGCAGGAACGCGGGATCGAGCGCGAGGGCCCGCGCGATCTCGACGCGCCGACGCTCGCCGCCGGAGAGTGTCCAGGCCCGTTGCGCGCGCACGTGCGTCAGCCCGAACTCCTCGAGCAGCTCGGCCGCCTGCTCCGAGCGGGCGTCCGGGGTGAGCTCCGACCGCTGCTCCAGCACCAGCAGGATGTTTTCCTCGACGGTCAGGCGCCGGAAGATCGACGGCTCCTGGGCGAGATAGCCGAGCCCGGACCGCACGCGGATGTCCACGGGTTCGCCGGTCACGTTGTGGCTGCCGATCCATACCTCACCCGCGTCCGGCCGTACCAGCCCGACCATCATGTAGAACGTCGTCGTCTTTCCCGCCCCGTTCGGGCCGAGCAGGCCGACGATCTCGCGCGGTCGCACGGACAGCGACACGTCGTCGACGACCGTGCGCTCCCCATAGCGCTTGGCGAGCCCGTCGGCTCGGAGCATCCCCCGCGAGCGTTCCAGCGCGATCACGGGGCTCACGGCGAGGTCCCCTGGTCGCCGCCCTGCTGCGGATAGGCGACGACCTTGGACTGCCCGTCCGCGGTGGCGTGGTGCTGCGCCATGTTGACCGTGATCGTGTCCGCGGTCACGACGTCGCGATTGCGCGTGAGCATGGCGTGCCCGGTGAGCACGGTCGTGTCGGTCCGGCCCGTGTATGTGGCCCGGTCCGCCGTCCCGTGCATCGCCTCGGCGGCCCGGTCGAGCGTGACGTGCCCTGTCGCGACCGCGTCCCGCGTCGCCAGGTCGGCAACGACCTGGTCCGCCTGCAACCGATCGCCTCCGCGCGTGGCCACCGCGTCACCGTCGACCGTCGCGTGCTGCGCGACGCGATCGTAGGTGACCCGGTCACCTCGAAGCTCCTGGTCGCCACGGGTCGCCACGACGTGGCCGTTCGCCACGACGTCGCGCCGATCGGCCTGGTCCCAGACTTCCACGCGGTCGGCGGTCATCGACGCCCATACGCCCTGGTCGAGAAAGCGTCCTGCCGCCTGGCCCTCGGCGAGGAGATGGCGGGCGCCGAGTTCGGCTACGATGTGGTCCGCAGTGAGCTCTTCGGTCGGCGTCGACACCGTGCCCCGTTCAGGAAGCTCGGCGCGCCGCGTCGATGCGCGATAGAAGATCACGGGGGCGACCAGCCGTTGTTCGCCTCGGGTCACGACGACCCGGGGCCCGCGGAACGTGTACTCCTCGGTCTTCGCATCGTAGTCGATCTGGGTGGCGCCGGTCACCTCGACCGGCACGGGCGGCGACGCCGGGGCTCCGGGGCCCTGGGTGGGGGCGCTCGGCGTCTGCCCCCACGCCGAACCGGTACCGAGCAGCGCGAGCTGAACCGCCAGCGCGGTCCCAAGCGCGGCGACCGCGCGCCGGCTGGCCCGGGCGCGCCCGCACGATGGTCTGGTTCCCCGTCGGAACAACAGCCTCACCGCACCGTCATGTGCACGTGGCCGAAGAACTGCGTCTGCCCGAGCCGTGTGTCGGAGACCATTCGGTCCGAGTACATGATGACGCGCTCCTCGACCACGCGGATGTTGCCGGTCCCGGTGACCTGCTCCGTCCCGGGAGCATAGTTGAGCTCGTCGGCGAAGATCTGCCGGCCGTTCGCGCTGACGCCGTGGACGTCCCCGGTCATCCGCACCTCCTTGGTGCGGGTGTCGTACACTCCCCGGGCGCCGCTCACGGTCATCGCGGATCCGTTCGGGTCGTAGAACACCGCGTGCACGTTTCGCAGATGCATCACCTGTCCGCCCTCCGCCAGCGCGATGTCGTCGGCGGTGATTTGCCATCGCCGACGGCCCGAGGCGTCGGTGTCCACGAGATGACCCGACCGCATCTCGCCGTTCGGAATCCCCTTCCCGGCCTGCGCGGCGCGCGAATCGGCCGCGGCCGGGGCTTGTGCGCCGGACGATACCGGCGTCTGTGCGGTGCCGCCCTGTTGCGGCGGTGTCGCGGCGGCGGGTGGCCGCGGCGCGGTGTTCGGCTGCGGGCCTCCCCGCGGCATGAGACTCCAGGCCAGCGCGGCAACGAGGACGATCGGAATCGCCCACAGCATGACCCGGCGTGCCATCAACACCGCGGATCTCGTGGTACTCGACATCGCGTGCTCGTTTGCCGACGCTCCCGGTACGTCATCGATCCGTAGAAACGCTCCATCGGTCCCCGCGCCGCCTGATATAGATATCCACGGATTCCCGCGCGCACCGCCGCGCCGCAGCATGCGGCGCCCCTCGCGCACTCACTCTATCGTATCGTGGCCTCCGCCCGCCTGTCCAGCATGCCGAGAACCTCGGCCGCGACGCGGTTCAACACACCGGCCGGCCCGAGGCGCTCGCGTACCGCCGCGAGGTCGACACGCTGGCGCTCGGCGCCGCCATCGAAGAGCCGCGAGAGCTCATCGTAAATCCGCGGGCCGGTGACCGCCCGCTGCAGCAGTTCCGGAACGACCGGACGCCCCAGCACGATGCTCGGGGTCGAGAATCCCGCCGAGCCGACCTCCGGCGTCAGGACAAACCGTCGCGCGATCCACTCCGTGATCGCCGAGACACGGTACACCACCACCATCGGCACGCCCACGCATGCCGCCTCCACCGGCGCGGTGCCCGAGGCCACGACGATGGCGTCCGCCGCGGCCATGACGTCGAGGGCGCGGCCGTCGACCACCCGGACGTCGACGCCGGAGCGCGCGATCGCCGACGCGACCTCAGAGTGCAGAAAGGGAGCGGCGAGCGGCAACACGCACCGGACCGGCCGCCTCCGGCCGAGCTCGCGCGCCGCGTCGAGCATCGGCGCCAGCAGGCTGCGCACCTCCTGCGCTCGACTCCCCGGCAGCAACCCGAGCACCGTCGCGCCCCCAGCGCCCCACTCGGCGCGCACCGCCTCCCGCCTCGCCGATGCCCGGTCCGCCGCGTCCACCGCAGGATGTCCCACGTACACGACGTCGGCCCCGGCGCGGCGGTACGCCTCGGCCTCGAACGGAAACACGGCCAGCAGGCGCACCGCGGCCCGCGCCATGCGGATGGCGGACGTCCCGCGCCGGCCGTACGTCTGCGGAGGAAAGAAATAGGCGATCGGCAGCCGCCCGGAGAACCGCGCCACGACCTCCCGGTTCATCCCGGGGAAATCGATCAGCAGCAGCAGATCCGGGCGCACGCGCTCAACCAGCCGAACGATGCGCCAGAACCGGGCGGCAAACACGGGCAGCCGCACGTACGCTTCGGCGTAGCCGATCACCCCCCAGCGCGTGCTGTCCACCAGCACGTCCGCCCCCGCGGCCGCCATCTCCGGACCGCCGACCGCCGACACGGAGAGATCCGGACGCGCACGGCGGAGCGCGGCGATCAGCCCGCGCCCCTGGTGATCCCCCGAGACCTCCCCGGCGATAACGACAACGCGTGCGGCGGATGATGTCGCGACCGGCACGCGGGGTCAGCCCATACCCGGGGCAACATCGACCGACGCAACCGCGATCCCGGCGGCATCGGCTGCCGCCACCAGCCGCTCCCGGTCGAGCAGGATCGTCCGGGCGGCCTCGACCGCCAGCGCGGCGCCCGCGGCGCCCGCGAGCGCCGCGATCGTCTGCGGCCCCACGACGGGAAGGTCGTAGCGGGGATCCTGGTTGGGACGGCTCACCTTGACGATCGACACACCCCGGGCGAGGGCGCCGGCGCGCTGGATCATCGCGTCGGTACCCTCCGCGGCTTCAACCGCCACCACCACGCCGCGGCGGACCGCGACGGCCTGCCCGACGTCCAATCCCGCGACGCCCCGGGCCACGCGCACTCCGAGCGCGATGTCCCGCGCCTCCTCGGAAGTCGGCGCGCGGCGGCCGAGCACGCCGGCCTCGGGGATGAGGTGGCCGACGTACCGCGTCTGGCTCGCCACCTCGAAGCCGGCTTCCTCGAGCACCCCGACGAACACGCTCAGGATGCTGGCGTCGCGGAGATCCGCAAACCGGAGGGCGACCTGGGCCCCCTGTGCATCCAGACGCACGCTGCGCATCGCCGCCAGCTTGTCCACTTTGCCGGCGAGCAACACCTCGCGCACGCCGTGGCGGCGCAGGGCGCCGATGAGGCCGCCGAGCTCGCCCAACGAAATCGCATAGTACGCCTCCGCAAGCCCCTCAAGAGCCGGATCGCCGTCGAGCACGTTGACGCAGATCACCTCGCGGCCGAGCCGCTTCGCACCCCTGGCGATCTCCACCGGGAGCGCCCCCGCGGCGGCGATCAGCCCGACCGGCGGCACGTCGGCCCCGCCGGCGTCCGGAGCGCGACCGACGCTCATCGCGGAAACCCCACTCCCCGCTTGCGGCCCGCGCGAATGAACTCGAGCAGGTGCGTGATCTCAGCGCACGGTTCGATCTCGGTCTCGATCCGCTCAACCGCGTGGGAGACATCGAGGCCGGACCGCACGAGGAGCCGGTGCGCACGCCGCAGTTTCTCCTGAACGTCCCGCGGCACGTTGGCCCGCTGGAGACCGACGCGGTTGACCGCGACGGTGCGGATCGGGTTGCCGTTGACCAGCATGTACGGCAGCACGTCCTGGACGACCCGGCTCAACCCGCCGATCATCGCCATCGTGCCGATGTGGACGAACTGGATCACCCCGACCATGCCGCCGAGCACGGCCCGGTCCTCGATGACGACGTGCCCGGCGATCTGGCATCCGTTCGTGATGAGCACGCCGCGTCCGATCCGGCAGTTGTGCCCGGCGTGGGAATATGCGAGGATCTCGGTGTCGTCCCCGACCACGGACTCGGTGCCGTCCCCCGTCGCCCGGCTGAGCGACACGTATTCGCGAAGGATGACGCGGTCGCCGATTCGCAAGACGGTCGGCTCTCCGGAAAAGTGGCGGTCCTGGGGCGGCCCGCCCAACACCGCACATGCCGACACCCGACACTCGCGCCCCAGCTCGGTATGCGGCTCGATCGTGACGTGCGGGCCGATCGATGTTTCGTCGCCGATCCGCACCCGCCGCCCGATCACCGAATACGGGCCGATGCGCACGCGGGCGCCGAGCTCGGCGTCGGGGTCCACCACCGCCGTCGGATGGATGTCGACACCGGACGGGGCGCGCGACGACGGTTTAGCCGCGCTCACTGGCCGCCTCCTCGCGGCTCAGGAGCTTCCCCCCGACCATACGCAGGGCTCCTTCCTCCGTGCCCCCAATCGAGTACGTCATCGACCCTTCGGCGACGACGACGCCGTCCACGCGCGACGCCACCTGCACCTTGCCAAACCGGCCGCGCGTCTTCATCAAGATCGCTTCGGTGATCAGCTGGTCCCCCGGCCGCACCGGCCGGCGGAAACGGACACGGTCGATGCTGGCGAAGTAGGCGAGCCGGCCCGCGGCGCCCGGTAAGAACGATACCAGCACCCCGCCGACCTGGGCCATCGCCTCCACGATCAGCACGCCGGGCATCACCGGATAGCCGGGGAAATGGCCGACGAAGAACGGCTCGTTGATCGATACGTTCTTGAGGCCGACGATCCGCTTACCGGGCTCCAACTCCAAAATCCGATCCACCAGGAGGAGCGGATAGCGTTGAGGCAGCCGCGCCATGATCTGCGCTACGTCCATCGGACCGGGCCTGCCTGCGTCCACCCTCATCCCCCTTGTTCCGCGATCGCCCGCGCAAGCGCCACGTGCAGCCGATGGCCGCCGCGCACCGCGATCACCGCGCCGTGCACATCGCCTCCGAGCAGCGCGAGATCGCCGAGCAGGTCGAGCAGCTTGTGCCGCGCCGCCTCGTTGACGAACCGGGGCGCGTTCAGGAACCCGCTTCCGCCGATCACAAGCGTGTTGTCCAACGAAGCGCCGCGCGCCAACCCTCGCTCGCGCATCGCCGCCGCGTCTCTCTCGTATCCCCACGTTCGCGCTGGCGCGATCGTCTCCTCGTAGACATCGCGCAGGGGATCGTACGTCGCGGCTTGGTCGCCCGGACCGGGAGGCGCGAGCGTCACGACATACGTCGCCGAGAACCTCGGCGCAGGCAGCGCGAGCGCCCACGCGTCGCCGTCGCGGACCCACACCGGCGCGCGGACGGCGATCGCCGGGCGGGGCGACGGAAGCGCCCGCACGCCGACGGCGCGCAGCGCGTGGACGATCGGCAGCGCGCTGCCGTCGAGCCCCGGGAGCTCCTCGCCGTCGACGTCGACGGCGAGGTTGTCCACGCCGAGCGCCCAGGCGGCGGACAACAGGTGCTCGACGGTTCGGACGCCCGCCTCGCCGCCGAGCGCGACGCACCCCTGCGTGTCGGTCACCGCATCGAGCGCCGCCCGCACCGGCGGGCCCGAGCGGTCGGTGCGCCCGAACACGACCCCCGCGTCCGCCGCTGCCGGCCGCACCGTCATCTGGACCGCACGGCCGGAGTGCAGGCCGACGCCGGACAGCGTCACCGGGGCGGCGATCGTGTGCTGCGGCCCGGCGGTTATGATCTCCCCTCGAGGCGCTCGACGCGTCGGCGGAGCTCCGCGATCTCGCGGAGCAGCTCGGGGACGCGTTGAGCGGCGGCCTGGGCCCGACGCTGCTCCATGCGCGGCCGAGCCGGCCGCCCCGCCACGACGGCACCCGGCGGAACGTCGCGCGTCACCCCGGTGTCGCCGACGATGATCGCGTCGTCGCCCACCGTGAGATGATCTGCGACACCGCTCATGCCGCCGATCAACACCCGGTCGCCGATCCGGACGCTGCCCGCAATGAAACACGCCGCCGCCATCGCGACGTCCTCGCCGATCTCGACATTGTGGCCGATGTGCACGTAGTTGTCGAGCTTGGTCCCGCGTCCGATCCGCGTCACCCCGAGCGTCGCCCGGTCCACCGTGGAGTTGGCGCCGATCTCGACGTCGTCTCCGACGACGACCGTCCCGACCTGAGGGATCGGCACGTGGCGGCGCTGCGCGTCCTGCGCGTAGCCGAACCCGTCGCTGCCGATCACCGCGCCCGCCTGCAGCACCACCCTCGCGCCGAGCGTGCAGCTGTGCCGCACGGTCACCCGCGGGTGCAAGACGGCGTCGGCCCCGACGCGCACGCCGTCTTCCAGCACGACGTGCGCACCGACGACCGCCCGGTCGCCGACCTCGACGTCGTCGCCCACCACCACGTAGGGGCCCAGCGACACATCCGCCCCCAACCGGACCCGCGCCCCCAGCAGGCACGTAGGATGAATCCCCGGCGCGGGCGATGCACGAGGCGCGAGGGCGCGCAACGCCAACGCGAGCGCCAGCCGGACGTTGCGCACGCGGATCGCCGGGAGGCGCGTGGGGGGCGCGTCGTCGGGAAGGATCACCGCCGCAGCCTCGACCCCGGGGAGGAGGCGTGGATCGGACAGCACCACAACGGCCCCCGGCCCTGCCTCGCCCGGGGCCGTGACTCGCGTCACCTCAACCGCGGGGTCGCCGTCGAGGCGTCCACCCACATGCCCGGCCAGAACCTCGAGCCGCATGGAGGCGGGCGCTACTTGAGCCGGTCGATGACCTGCTGGGTCACGTCCCGACCGCCGAGGTACGAGGAGCTCTTGACGACCACCAAGCGCAGCCCGTCCTGACGCGCCACCTGCGCCGCCGCGTCGTGGAGCTGCTGGTTGAGCTGATTCTCGAGATCGCCCCGCAGCTGCGTCAACTCGGTCATCAGGCTGGCCCGGCGCGCCGTGAGCTCGGCTGGGCTCACCTGGCCGTTCAGCGCGGCGAGCTCGGCGACCATCTGCTTCTCGCGGTCGTTGAGTTGCTTCTGGTACTCGAGCGCCTTGACGCTCTCGTTGAGGACCCGCTGCGTATCGACGACTCCGATCTGCGGCCCGCACCCGCTGACAAACAGCGCCGCCGCCAGGATGAGAGCCGCCCCCCCGAACTGCGACATCCCGACCTCCTCGCCCCCGTTAACCCGCCCCGTGAGTCCGCTGCGATGATGCGATCTCGCGGGCACCCCGGGTCTTCCCCCGCACGTTGTTGTGCACCCCAGCCTACCGCTTGATGCGCGCGATCAGATCGTCTGTGACGTCCGTCACGTCCACGGCCGCCTGCGTCTGCGTGAGGATGATGTCGTACCCCTTCTGTTGCGCCAGGGCCGCGGCCTCGACGCGCAGGTCCGCCAGGATCTCCGCCAGCAGACGCGCGCGCTCGCCCTCGGCGTCCTGAAGCTGGGCGCGCAGCGTCTGTCCCTGCGCCTGCGCGTCGGTCACCGCCTGCTGCTGGGCGTGCTCGAGCTGGGTGCGCGCGCCCTGCACGAGCGCCTGCTGGCGCGCCTGCAGATCGGCTTTGAGTTTCGCGTTCATCTGCGTGTTCAGTTCCGTCTGCTTGGCAACCAGGACGTCGTGTAGCCGGGCGTTGATCTCCGCTTGCTTCCGCGCCACCTGCTGCTGCGCGTCCGCGGTGAGCTGAGCCTGCAAGTCCTTGAGCTGCTGCGTATATGCCTGGGTCTGCTGCTGTTGGAAATCCGCCAGCGCCTGCTGGTTGGCCTTCTCGTGGGCCGCGATCTTGTCGTCGCGCTCTTTGGTCATCGCCTGAATCTGTTGGTCGAGATCCTGCTGTTGCTGCCGGTTGCCCGGCGCCACGGCGTCTCGCTTGAGATGCAGGTTCAGTAACGGCAGCCGGTACTGTTCCAGGGTCTGCTGCTGGAACTGCTCGTTGTCCTTGTCGAGCGCCTGCTGCTTGTCCTGGATGTCTTTTCCAAACTGCGCCTGCAGCGCTTGCTGCTTCTGATCGAACTGGGCCTGATCGGCGGCTCGGACCTGGGCGACGAACGCCT
The DNA here is from genome assembly GCA_035295165.1 of bacterium. NCBI lineage: Bacteria > bacterium. The sequence goes on along the minus strand of DATGJN010000089.1, from coordinate 63,934 downwards.
CGAGTTCCTTCCGTCCGGCGTCGCGCATGGCCGTCGCCGTTTCGGTGAACTGCTGCTGGAACTGAGGCCGCATCTGCTCGACCGCCTGCTGCGCGGCCGCCTGCATCTGTGGCTGAATGTTGACCTGCGGCATCTGGAACTGCGGTGCGGTCGGCGTCGCGAGCTGCGCCTGAAGCTGGGCGATCCGGCGGTCGATCGCATCGACCTCGGGCCACCGCGGGTGCGCGTGCAGCGCCCGTGTGAAGTCCACGACCGCCACTTTTGGCCCGGCCGGAACGGTGGCCGCCGGCGGCGCGGTCGAATGAGACACCGGCGTGCGCCCCTGACATCCGCTCAACACGCACACCACCGCCGCGCCCGCGCATGCCCACAGGACCCGGCGATCTGCGCCGCCCCGGCGGGGCCGCGGATCAGCGTACTGCGCGGCCATCGCCCCGAGCTCTCTCGAGGGACATTCTCGACACGCCCCTATTTACCGCTGAGCAACTTCGCGACCTGATCCGTGAGGTCGACGCCGCCGTAGAGCACCACCGTGCGGTCGAGCACCACGTTGATGCCCTGCTGCGCCGCGACCTTTTGGATCGCGTTGCGGATGTCTTTGTCGAGGCCGCCGAGCAGTTCCGCCCGCTTCTGGAGGATCGACTGGTCCACCTGGCCCTGCAGCTGCTGCCGCTGACCCGGCGACATCGTCTTCATCTTCTGCTGGGCGTCGGCGATCTGCGCCTGCGCGTAGTCGCGCAGGGCCGACTCGGCGGCCGCCTTGCCGGGGTGTGCGTTGAGCGCCCGCTGCATGTCCACGTAGCCGATCGTCCCGGTCTGGCTGCCGAACACCGACCCCGTCCGCGTCGCGACGTACCCGGCCGCCGCCAGCACGACGATCACCGCGACCGCGATCCCGATCGTCTTCACGTTCCATCGCATCATCCCTGATCTCCCTCCTCGCGCCCGCGCGGCGGCGACTCGCGCATCGCCGCCGTACGGCCCCCCTGCTGCGTCAGAACGTCGTTCCGGTGGAAATCCACAACTGCCCGCCCTCGGACCCGACGCCGTAGTCGACCCTGAACAACCCAATCGGCGTCTTCGCCGCGATCCCGAAGCCGTAGTCGATCTTGAAGTTGGTGGGAGCCGTCCCGTACGGCTCGGCGTCGCCGGCATCGGCGAAAACGATCCCGGTGATCCCGCCGACCGACTTGAGAAGCGGGAGCGAGTTCAACGGGAACCGGTACTCCCCGGTGACGATAGCCATCTCGTCGCCGCGGAACCGCCCGGTCGCGTACCCCCGCAGCGAGGTCTGGCCTCCGAGGTAGAACTGTTCCTGGATGGGCAGCACCCCGCTCCCCGTTCCCAAGTGGGCGTGCCCCACGATGGTGGCGTTGCCGGTCGGCCAGTACTGGATGACGTCGAGCTCGTACTTCTCGAAACGGAAGTCTCCGGCAATCGCGGACTCCGTGTTCAGCGCGATGACCTGCCCCGTCGTCGGGTTCACCATGTCGTTCCGCGTGTCCTGGTACGCGCCGAGCAAGACCGCGTTGACGATGCCCGGGGTGAAGACAAACCCGGTCGGGATCGTCGACGTCGTGAGGATCGACGCGCCGAACTGCGTGCTCACGGACTTGAGTCCGTACTCGAAAAACTGTTTCGGATCGGTGCGGATCGGCGCCGTGAACGTGAACTGGCCACCGGACTGGTACATCGTGTACTGGAATTGGTTGTTCAACCCGAGGCTGTAGTCGGTCGGGATCGTCGTCTGGTTGAACGCGGAGAAGTCGAGCACGGTCCGGCTGCCCTGGAAGTACGGCTCGTGGAAGGTGAACGTGAAGTTGTTGCCGTTCAGGGTGGTGCTGTCGTACTGAGCGCTCACCGTCTGCCCGTTCCCGCCGAAGTCGATGTCCTGGACGCCGACGAGGCCAGCCAAACCCGTGACCGTGCTGTAGCCCGCGCCGAAACTCAACGTCGCCGTCCGCTGCTCGGTCACCGTGATCGTCACGTCCACCGTGTCGGGTTGGGTGCCGGGACCCGGATCCGCCTTCACGTCGGAGAAGTACCGGGAGGCGAACAGCGTTTTTAGGCTCGCATTCACGTCGTTCACGTTGAAGACGTCTCCGGGCTTGAACGTCAGTTCGCGGCGGACGACGTAGTCCTTCGTCTTGTGCAGGCCCTCGATCTTGATCGCCTCGATCCGTCCCTCCGTGATGACGAGCGACAGCACGCCCTTCTCGTCCACGGAGATGTCCGACACCCTGGCCAGCGCGTACCCCTTACCCTGGTAGAGGCTCTCTACCGCCTGCGCGCCCTGCCGCATCGCGATCGTGTTCAGGACCTGTCCAGCCGGCACCTTAAGCGCCTGCTCGATGTCTGCGGTCGAGATGACGGTGTTGCCCGTGATCTTGACGGCGCTGATCACCGGGTTTTCCGCCACGATGAACACCACGGTCACCCCGTCCGCGGAGGGCTCGAGCCGCAGCACGGCGTCCGCAAACAGGCCGAGGCTGAGAATCGCCTGCACGTCGTTGCGCAGGCGCTCCTCGTTCAAGGGGTCGCCCGGCTTCGTCGAGACGGCCCCGAGCACCGTGTCGGTGGGGACGTGATCGTTACCGCGCACCACGACGTCCAGCACCTTCTGCGGCGGGAGCGTCTGCTGCGGCGTCCCCGGGATGGGTTGGAATGGGGACGGCGCGGGTGGCGACGGCGGCGTTTGCTGGCCCGGCTGAGCCGGCTGCGTGGTCGGCGCCGGCGGCTGCGCCTGGCCCGGTTGCGTCGCGGGTGGGGTGGTCGGCGCCGTCGGCTGCGCCTGGTTCGGTTGCGTCGTCGGTGCGGTCGACGGCTGCGCCGCCAACCATCCGGAGCCCGGCCACGCCAGGAGGAGCACCCAGATCAGACCTGCCCCTATTGCGCGCACCGCTCGCATCCGTCGTTTGGGCACGGCCACGCTGTCCTCCATGCTGCGTGATGGTCTTCCCGAACCGGCACCCCGCCGCCCCACTTCGGGGCGGGCGTCAGAAGGCAGCGGCAGGATGATCGAGATCCCCAGGTGTGGCGAGCATCGCCGGTCCGCTCGCAGAAGTCGGCGTGAACTGTCCAAACTGGGACATCAACTCATCCACAAACTGCTGGCCGGAGAGACCGGAACCCACCCCGGTCGTTGGCCCGGGCGACGCCTGCGGACCGGACGACATCAGCGTCAGAAAGTCCCCGGTATCCAGCCGCACAACCCCCCACGACTCGTTGCCCAGCGGCGCCATGTGGGCGGCGTGTGCGACCGGGAACGCCGCGGCGCGCGGCGTTGCCGCCCCTGACAGAAACGCGCCGCATGCCGCCGCCAGCAGCACGGCGGCGCCGAGCGCCCCCACGGTCACAAGCCGCGTCCGACGGAACGGCCGCGCGGAGGTCTCTTCGATCGGCTGGGAGCCCGCTTCGCGCGCGTGCCGCACCTCGGCCTCGGCCAGCAGCAGGCGCAGCACCGCGCCCCGAAAGTCGCCTCTCCGATAGTCACTCCGGGCCCACCGGAGCCACTCCTCGGCGTGCCTAAGGTGGTGGAGCAACGCGTCTGGCTCGCGCATCGCGCTTATTCGTGGACTCCTTGTGCCCGCAGTCCGCCCGCGGCCGGAGCGACCAGTTCCCGGATCCGCTGCAGCGCGTGCTTCTGCAGGCGGTAGAAGTGAGACAGACTGATCTTCAGTTCGCCGGCGATGCGGCGGGGTTCCTCCGCGCCGAGGAAAGATCCGTGCAGGATCCGGCGCTCTCGCTCGTCCGGAAGCCGGTCGATCGCGGCGACGATCTGCTCCACCAACACCTCGTCCTCGACGGCCCCCAACAGGTCGGTGGCCGCGGGATCGGGAACACGCTCCAGGAACGACTCGTCGTGGCTGGCGACGTCCCGCGCCGCGGGACGCTCGCGTCGCAACGCGTTGAGGATGCGGCCGCGGATCCGGAACGTGGCGAAGGTGCTGAACCGTACACCCCGCTCCGGGTCGAACCGTTCGACCGCCTCGATCAGCCCCACCGTCCCCTCTTGGATCATGTCCATGATGATCGCCTCGCGCAGCCGCAGTTGCATGGCAACCTTGAACACGAGCGGTTGGTACGCCTCGATCAGCCGCGCACGGCTCCGGCCGTCACCGCGCCCCCGGTACGCATGCCACAGGCGCGCCTCATCCATCGGTCGGAGCAACGCAACTTTTTGCAGCTCGCGCAGGTACTCTGTGAACACAGATCACGCTCCATTCCTACAATGTCCGTGCCCCCCGAGGCGGACTCTCCTCCACGACCGCCATCCCCCACCGGCGACGCCGGCGCGGGACGCCCGACCCGTGTCCCTAGAAGGGGAACCGCGCCAGCAGGAAGACCCCGCTGTCGCCCAGGCTGTTGACATTATACGTCAACGACACCGTGGGGCTCAGGTAGTACTGGATGCCCAGGACGGTGTACGGTTGCCCGGACGGGTTGAGCGGGGTCAAGCTGCCGATCGATGGCAGCGTCGTTGTCGTCGACGAACGCCCGATCACTTCGGCCAGCGAGAGATAGACGTTCCTGAAGAGATACTTGCCGATCTGCAGCGTCAACGGGTTTTGCGTGTCGTACGAAATCGTGAACGCGTCTAAGCGCAGCGCCTGCTGCAGCGTCTGCGTGATGGACCCCAACACCACCTGGCTCAACAGCGACGCCGGAGACCCCGACGCGCCGCTCGTGCCGGCGACGAGGGCCAAGATCTTGTCCTGGCTCATCGGCGGATCCGAGCTCCACGTGACCGTCGGCGACGGGAGCACGCCAAGAATGTCGAGGAAGACGCGCGTGTCTCCATACATCGCCTGTGCGTGGGCGGTGATCTGCGCGTTTAACCCGCTGGCTTCGGAGAACACCAACTGGCCCTCCGTCACCGTGTACGGCGTGCCGAGCAGCGAGATCGTCCCGGTGAGGGACCGGATCGCTCCGGACACCGCCGGATCGCTGATCGTCCCGCCGACGTGCAACCCTCCCGCGAGGTCAGCGCGCACAGGGCCCTGCGCGTAGGCGACGGCGTCGCCGAGATTCACCGAGACGTCCAGGGCGACGGGGATCCCGCGCGCGCTCGTCGGCGCGCCCCCACCGGCCAGCGCCACGTTGCCGTGCGACAGCGTCACCGTCCCTCCCAGCGTGGGACGCGATGCGGCACCGGTCAGGCTGAGCGTTCCGTCGATTCCGCCCGTATACAGACCGGGCATTGTGAACGTCACGCCCCGGGCCGCGAGGTTGAGCGCCACGACATCGGGTCGCAGGTTCTTGATCCCGATCGTTCCCTGCAACTGCATCGTGCCAGCCCCGACCGTCGCCGACAGATCGCGCACCAGGACCTCCGACTGGGAAAACGCGATGTCCGCGCTCACGTTCTCAAGCGGCGTCGTCACGGGCGCAAACCGGAACCGGCCGCCGTGCGATTGCACGGTGCCGCTCATCTCGGGGGCGGCCACGGTCCCGCCGATCGCAACCTGGCCGGCCACCGTCCCGCTGCCGTCCTGGATCTCGGGGGTGAGCAGGGTCAACAGACTGAGATCAGCGTCCTCGAGCGACACCTGCAGGTTCAGCGGACCATCGGGGGCGAGCGCGAACCCGCCGGGGATCACCGGCACCGTTCCCGCGACGAGCAGCTTATGCGTCCCCTTCTCGATCGTCCCGGTCTCAATCGTGATGGTGCCGTCCTTGTAGTATGCGAGCGAGGCGATCCGATCCGCGGTCGCGCCTGGAAGCCCCGCGTTCAACGCCTCCATCGAGAGACCAGCCGTCGGATTGTTGGTCGGGCCGCTCCACTGAATCGTGAAGTTCAGCGCCCCCGCGAGCGGCTGGTCGGTATGGAACAGCGGGCGGAGCACGTTCACATCCAGGTTCTGGCCGGAGACTTCGACCGCGCTCGTGCCGTGCAGTTCGACCCGGCCCTGCGCCGCGAGTTGGCCTTGGGCGGGGTGCAACGCGAGTTTCTGGATGTCCACCGTGCCGTGGGTAAGCGTCAGGTCGGCGTCCCCGGTGCCGATCGGCACGCCGCCAACCTCGCCGTCGTGCATCGACAGCACAAGGTGCGCCGCGGGGTCGTCGAGCGGACCCTGGAGGCCAACCGTACCGTCGATCGTCCCGCCGACTGAGACGAACGGCTTCACCGCCGCGGCGGCCACGACGGTCGCGATCTGCCCGTGTTCGACGCTGAACGTCAGATCCGCGGTGGGCCGGGCGCCGCCGCGGAGCCAGCCGGTCACCCCGTAGCGGGCGCCCCCCTGCGCAAGTTCGACCGGCGACACGGTCAGCGTCCCATGGCGATAGTCGACAACCCCCGACGCCTGAAACGTTTGCCCGTGGATTGACAGGTCGGGCGACGTGAGCGTGCCGGACAGGTCCGGATCGCGAAGCGTTCCCGTGACGGCCCCGGAGAGACTCACCGTGCCCCCGGGAACAAATCCGAGCGCCCCGATCGACCTGATGTCGGACAGACGCACCTGATCGGCGGCGAGGCGGAGATTGAGCGGCCCCGACAGGTCAACGCTGCCTGACACCTCAAGGCGTGAGCGGTTGATCCGGGCCGTCGCGGTCTCGATCTGGATCTGCCGCCCGTTCCCGGTGAACCGCGCGGTCATGCCGTCGACCGGCTGGCCGCCGACCGAACCGTCGAGCAGCGAGACGTCGCCCGAGACCACGGGGTGCGCAAAGGGCCCCGTCGCCGCCACGTGCCCCGACACGGTCCCGGTGACATCCGCGCCGGGCGCGAACGCCCGTGCCAGCGGCGCGACCGACACGCCTTGCGCGTCGATGGAAAGTGCTTCGGCCGCCATGGGCTGGAACGCGACACCGCCGCGGATCTGGTAGCTCGTGGGGCCGTTCACCAGCGCGAAGCCGGACGTGCGCACGTCTCTGGGGCCGATCGCAAGCGGCCCCGTGGCCAGGGCGAACGGCACGGGCCCAAGATGCCCGTCCCACGCCGTGACGTCGCCCGAGAGGACCGGCGCCCGGACGGTTCCGGAGAGGCGCCCGTCCACGTTCGCTTGCCCGGCCAGGGACAGCGTCGAATTGCCGGTCGTGCCGAGCCCGGCCCATCCGAGTGCGTCACCGAGCGGGACCCCGTACCCGGACAGCGCCAGGTCCAAGCCGCCCGCGGCAGAGATATCGCCGGACGCATACACGTCCGTAGCGCCTTTGCGTACTCCGAGGAAGTCCAGCGCCACGGCCCCGCCGTCATCCCAGAAGAGCGTTCGCAGGTCCTCGAACGCCAGCCTCCGGACCGATCCGGACGGCATCGTCATCGCGGCCATCACGCGTGTGCGCCCGTCCATCTGCATCCCCGCGATTTCCCCGGACACGCGGCCGCTCAGGTCGCCCAGCGCCGGCAGACCCAACCGCGGCAGCGCGGCGATGTCGAGATCGGAGGTGGTCGCCGCAAACGTGTACGACCCGTCGCCGGCGGAGACGCCCAGCACCCCGTCGCCGGCGACTTGGCCGCCGCCGATCCGAGCCGACAGCTGATGCAGCGCAAGCATTCCCGCCCCGTACTGGAACCGCATCCGGAGATCCGCGAACGCCTCTTGGTTCAGCCGGCCCGCCGCCGCCGTAATGTCGCCGTCGAGGTACGGCGCGCTCAACGGCCCACTGATCCACACGTTGCCGCTCGCCTGGCCGGCCAGCCCGAGATGGGCGCCTGGGAAGAACAGCGTCCGCATCAACCCCAGGTCGAGCCGCGGCGACACCACGAGGAGGTCGAGCTGCGTCCCGCCGGCGCTGGGATACCCCACATCGCCCCGAATCTGCACGGCCGAGCCGTTGGCCACGAGCGAGAGCCCGGGCGTCGCGAGGCGCCCGTTCCCCAGGATCAGATCGCCGGAGACGCTGCGCAGCATCACACGGCGCGGCACGTACTCCGCCGCCGCATCGTGCAACCGGACCGTCGCCGAATAGTCCAACGTAATCCCGTCGCCGGCGGGCGTCAGCAATAAATGCATCCGCCCATCGAAGCGGCCCCCGGCCCACTGCACCTGGCGCAGGTGCACGATGTAGGTGGCCCAGCGTCGCACGTCGACGTTCTTCGCCGTCACGTCCATGTCGTAGATGCCGTCGCTCGCGAGGTATTCCCCGCGAAACGCCGCCTGCTCGCCGTCGGCGCCACGGGCGGCTAGGTCGAACGCGATCTCGTGCCCGGCGCGAAACTCGATCGTCCCTGTGACCCCGGAAAATCGGGAGACGAACGGGGTCGCCGTGGACTCCCAGCCGTCGCTATATCCGACCAGCCCGTTCTGCACGATCACCCGACCCTGGAACGCGGGGCCAAGCGGCGTGGCCTGCTGACGGCCCAACAGAGAGGCGAGATTCCACGCACCAGACGCACTCCGCGACACGGTGAGGCGGGGGTTGACGACCTGCACCCCGACAACCGTCTGGATGAGATCCTGGGGGTGGCGTACCAGCGCGCTGAGGTCGAGCGCCACGTGAATGCGGTCCGCGGAGAAGATCACGCCGTGGCTGAAGCCGCCCGACTCGGCGATCACCAGGTCACGAAGGTCGATCCCTCGGAGGAGATCGCCGTCGACGCCCCCGAGCGCGACGGGTCGGTTGAGCGACTCCTCGAGGCGCGCCACCAGAGTCTGCCGGATCTGCCCGGCGAGCCACCCGCTCGACACGAGAAACGTCCAGGACGCGGTCCCCACCGCCGCCAGCAACGCGGCTCCGATGACGGCCCACACCCACCGCGGGGCCGCGCGCCTGTCTGCCGGCCGGGGCGATCCCGGCGTCTGACCGATCAGTGTGCGCCTCCGGTAATGAGGACTGGAATCTGGATGCGGCCGTTGAGGACCCACGGCGTGGTCGATGTGGCGGTCGGCCGGCCCGCGTCCGCGCCGGTCCCCGAGTCGGTCGGCGCCACGCGGCCGCCGATCAACTCGACGACGATGTCGGTGTTCTTCTCCTGTTGCTCGAAGGCGGTGATTGCATCCGGCAGGCTCTGCGCCGCCTCGGGCGCTGGGGTCGGGCTGTCCGGCGGGTGCGCGGCGGCGCCAAGCGGCGGGGCCAGACCGGGCCCGCCCGCTCGGACGATCAGCAGCGAGGGGCCGGGCACGAACGTGGCCGGAACGGCGAGGTCGACGTCCTTGGCGGTCACGTCCCCCCGGAACGGCCTGATGGTGACGTGCACGTGGATCGTGTCTCCCGGGGCCAGGGATCGTTGACCGACATCCGCCGCGGTGATCACCGCCGTGTCCTGATGGCTCGTCACGCGCACATCCATGTCCATGTCCGTGGGTACCACGTCGGCGAAGTCGTTGTCGAACACGAGCTGCATCGCGGCCGGCACTTCGGTCAGCGCCCGCGCGCCGATGTCGCTGCCGCTGTAGAATCGATTGACGCGCACGATCGCCTGGTCGATGCCTCGCCCGCGGAGCACCATTCGTACCTCCGCCGTCCCCGCACCGGATCTGTTAAGCGCCCGCTCGATCGCTCCCTGCGCCCCGAGCGTCACGAGCGTCGGCACCAGCGTCTTGTCGGGCACGATCTGGAATGTGAACTGGCGCACCGCCCCGGTGTCCGCGTCCGTCACCCGGACGCGCACGCCGAAAACGCGGGGGAGCATCCCGACCGTGCCGGCCACCGCCGCGGGCCGGTCCTCGGAAATGATTCCGACCACGGGGCCGGCGGCTCCCACCTTGATGTTCCGCGCGGTCCCCCGCACGACTTGCAGGATCGACGCGTTGGTCAACAGGTAGCGCGACGGCCCGGCGTTCGTGAACGAATGTCCGAACGCGAGGATCCGGTTGCCATCGCGGTACGTCACCGTGCCGACCGCGTACTGACCGATGTCGCCGCGCATCAGCGCGACGCCGATCGCGCTGCCCGGGTCCAGCGGGAGCGACGCAGGCAGGTCGGCCGACGATCCGCCGGCCATGGGGATCACGCCCATCGGCTCGAGGAACCGCGTCAACGCTTCTTGTTCGCGTGCGCCGAGCCCGAACACGAACAACGGCGTCGCGGCGGGAGCGGCGACGAGCGTGCCGTCACCGGAGCTCGGCACCTGCGCCGCCGACGCGGCAACGGTGATCCGGCGCACCATTCGACCGTCGACGTCGACCGGCGCGATCGCCACGGTCTTCGCCGGACCACCCACGGCGTGCGGGAGGTCGTGCATCATGTCTTCGATCGGGGTGAACAGTCCGACCATCGGATCGGACCCTTCCAGTGAATAGCTAAACGCGCCCGCGAGACGACCGCCGAGGTAGATCGGACTTCCGCTCATCCCCGCCGCAAGACCGCCCACGCTCGAAATGGCCGCGCCGGACGCACGGAACAACACGAGGTCGCCCGCGGGTCCTCCATTCCGTAATATACCCAGGATCCGCACCTGAAACTCCGAGATCCGGGTGCCGACCAGCACCGTCTTGCCGACCCCGACCATACCGATTCGGATCGCGGACTCAGGGAACAGGACCGTCCCCTGACTCGACGCCGCCGGGACCGGCGCAGCCGATGCGGCGAACGCCGCGGCCAGAACGAGCACGGCCCACCGGGCCAGGATCCCCCGCGTCACCCCGCTGCCCCGCACGTGCATCGCCCCGAGGCTACCTGACCGTCACCGGAATCTGGAACTTGCCGAGGACGATCCACGGCGTAGGCATGGTCGTACCGGCCGGCACGTCGAACCCGGGGTTCGCGTTGTTGCCCACGGCCGTTAGCACGCCCTCCGGCACGAGTTCGACCAACACTTCGGTGTTCTTCCCGACGTGCTGGAACTCGTCGATCGCTTCACCGAGCGACGCCGCGCCGGACGGGGTGCCCTCCTGCTGCACCAGCGCCTGAAACTCATCGGCGGGCGACGCGCCGTTCGCGTTGTTGAGGGTCCCCGCCGTTCCGACCAGCAGAAACGCCGGGCCGGACGGAAAGCTCTGCGGAACCACAAACTGGATGACCTGGCTCACCTGGTCCCCGTCGCCGTACGGGCGCAACGCGACGCCCACCCGCACCGTATCCCCGGGGTGCACCGTCGTCGTGTTCGGGCGCGCGGCGACCAGCAGCGCCGTGTTCGGACGTCTCGTGACGGTCACGCTGATCGACATATCGATGGGATCCACGCTGCTGAAGAAGTTGCCGAACAACAGCTGCGTGGCGGCCGGCACGTCCAGCACGGACGCCGTCGCGATGTCGCCGATGTCGTAGGCGAGATCCTCGCGGACGATCTCGCTGGGGAACTGCCGGGCGCGCAGCACGATCCGCACCTGAGCGGAGCCCCCCGCGACCCGGTCGAGGCCCCGCTGGACAAGGCTCAACACGGCCGTCGGCACGAGCCCCTCCGCGAGATCCGGCCGGCGGACGACCTGCGCGCCGAGCGTTTGCATGATGCCCGCGTCGGCGTCGCGGATTTGCACGCGCACGCCGAACGTACGGGGGAACTTGGCCACGGTCCCGGAGATCCCAACGCTCCGATCTTGGCTGACCGTCCCCACCAGCGAGCCGATGCTTCCTTCCTTAAAGGGCTGGTCGAGGGCGCGCACGACCGTGTCGATGTACGCCGTCGACAGCAGCATCGAAGCCGTTCCCGCGTTGAGGAACGGATGGCCAAACGCCAAGATCCGATCGCCTCGGCGGTACGTCACCGTCCCGATCGCGCCGACGTCGGCGTCCCCGCGCACGAGCTCTACGCCGAGCGAGCTGCCCGGCTGGAGCGGGGGCGCCACGAACGCCCGGGCGCTCGCGTACCGTTGGTGCGGCACCACGTTGTACCGGCGGAGTACGCGCGACAGGAGTCCGAACGCGTTGGGACTGAGTCCAGACGAGAACAGCGGAACGGCGGTCGGCACCACGGCGGCGATGCCCGGTAGGGGGCGAGCATTGTACGCCGCCGCGTCGGCCGCGGAGTCCATCACGAGGACGCGCGTCACCGGTCCGGCCGGTGTGGCCACGGGGTGGTCCGCAGTGTACACGCGAGGCGCCGACGTCGACGCCGGCGGGGATGCGTTCCCCAAGACCTTGAGCATTTGATCGATCGGCGTGGCGAGGCTGAGGTCGGCGTCGGGGCCGGGGAACTGATACCCGTAGCTCAAGGCGCCGATCATCCGGTCGCGGATGTAAATGGGACTGCCGCTCATCCCTGCGGCGCTGCCGCCGGCATCCTTTATAAGCGACCCGCCGGCGCGGAACAGGATGAGGTCGCCGGCCGCCGCGCCGCCGTGAAGGATGCCGAGGATCGTCACATCGAACCGCTGGATCGCGGTCCCGTGGATGACGGTCAGACCGTACCCGGTCATCCCCGGCCGCACGGCGCTGAGGGGCATCGTCGGCGGGGCCGCGGGACCCTGCGCCAACCCCTTGGGCGCTATCCCGCCGAGAACCGTCGCGGCGATGATGGCGATCGTCCACGCCTTCCGCACGTTGTCCCCCCTATCGTTGGCCGTCCCTCGCCGGCGAGGGCGCCGCACGAGGTCGGGATGTGGCGGCATGATGGGAACCCGCCTCAAAAACAGCAGGAGGGGCACCGCTGCCCCTCACAGACCGCCCGTGTTCGTTCCCGACCGGCGACTCAGTGCGTCGGTGTGATCGCCACGACCGCATCGCCGATGTTCACGAAGTCGCCCGTGCCGACCATCACCTGCGTGACCTGCCCATCGACGGGCGCTACCGCCGTCGGCACTGCGCCGCCCGTCGTCGTCGTGCTCGTCCTCGTCTGGACAAACACCAGCGGATCGCCGCGCTTCACCATCTCGCCCACGGTCGCGAGCCGCAGCGGCAGCACCTGACCGGACATCGCCGCCCGCACCACAATCACACTCTGCGCCACGCTCGCAGCGGGAAGCGCGACCGCAAGTGCAACGACGGTCAGTCCGACGAGCCCAACGTGCCGCAGGCGGCTCACACCGCACCACCTCACGAACATCAGTTCATTATAGGCATCGCGCCTTCTCACTGTCAAACGGCGAACTCCGCGGGAATGTTCACCTCGAACCCGAGTTGCCGCCGGAGCACCGCGACGATCCGCTCGGCCGCCCGGCCGTCCCCGTACGGGTTCCGCGCCTGCGCCATGCGGGCGTGCGCGGCGCGATCGGTGAGCAACTCCGCGGCGGCGTCGAGGATCGCGGCGGGATCGGTGCCGACCAGCTTGGCCGTGCCGGCGAGGATGCCCTCCGGCCGCTCCGTCGTGTCCCGGAGCACGAGCACGGGTCGCCCGAGCGCCGGCGCTTCTTCCTGAATCCCGCCGGAGTCCGTCAGGATGAGGGTCGCGGCCTGCATGGTACGGACGATCGACGCGTAGTCCAACGGCGGAAACAGATGGGCCCGCGGATGTGTGCCCAGGATGGCCCGGGCGGGATCGCCCACCACGGGGTTGAGGTGCACGGGAAACACCAACTCGAGGTCGACGAAGCGATCGAGCAGGTCGCGCACCGCGTGAAAGATGCGATGCTGGGGTTCCCCCCAATTCTCCCGGCGGTGAGTCGTCAGGAGCACCCACCGTCCCGGCCGCGCGAGCAGCTCCCGCACCCCGGGGTCCACCGCCAGGTCCGCCCGTCCAGCGACGTCGAGCAGCGTGTCGATCACAGTGTTGCCCGTCACCGTGATGCGCGCGCGGGCCACCCCCTCCCGCTCCAAGTTGGCCCGGGCCGTCGCCGTGGGCGCGAAGTGGAGATCCGCCAGGACCGAGGTCATCCGCCGGTACATCTCCTCGGGAAACGGCTGGTACTTGTCGTCGGTGCGCAGCCCGGCCTCGACGTGCGCCACGGCGATTTTCCGGTAGAATGCGGCGAGCGCGCCGACGTAGCTCGGCGCGGCGTCGCCCTGCACGACGACGATCGCCGGGGCGACCTGCTCGATGACCTGCTCGAGCCCGCGCAGCGTGCGGATCGTGATGTCCGCCAGCGACTGTGCCCCCGTCATCACGTTCAGATCATAGTCGGGGTCGATCGAGAACAACCGCAGGACCTGATCGAGCATCTCGCGATGCTGCGCGGTCACCACCACGACGGGTGCAAGCTCGTCGCGATGCGCTCGCAGCGCGCGGACCACCGGCGCCATCTTCAACGCATCCGGGCGGGTACCGAAGATCACCATGACGCGCCGGCGCTCCGTCACCGCGGCGCGCCTCCCGACCCGGCGGCCGCGCTCCCGCCCCGTCCCACGAGGAGCCCGGTGCGGCGCGCGCCGACCGCGAGAATGGCGAGCAGGACCCCAAGCACGGCGATGAGGTCGAACCGGTGGATCCCGCTCAGCACGAGCGCGCTGGCCCCAAGCACGCCCGTCACCAGGTAGAGCACCGCGACCGTCTGCCGCTGGCTCAACCCCCGCCGCAACAACTGGTGATGGAGATGGCCGGTATCGGCCTGGAAGATCGGCTGCCGGCTGCGCCAGCGGCGCATGATCGCTAGAGCCGTGTCCGCGACCGGGACACCCAGCGCGGCAAGCGGAACCAGCAGCGACAGCGCGGTGTAGCTCTTGTACGTCCCGAGCACCGACAGGCCGCCCAGGATGTAGCCGAGCAGCATCGAGCCCGTGTCGCCGAGAAAGACCCGCGCCGGGTTGAAGTTGTACGGCAGGAAGCCGAGCGCCGCCCCCATGAGCGCGGCTGCGACGACCGCGGTCCCCACGTCACCCCGCAGGTACGACGCGATGAGCAGCGTCGCCCCTGCGATGGTGGCGATCCCCGTCGCCAGCCCGTCCACACCGTCGATCAGGTTCATCACGTTGCACAGCGCGACGAGCCACGCGACCGTGACGACGGCGCCCAACGGGCCGACGAAGAACATGCCGCCGAGCGGGTTGCTGAGCACGTCCATGCCAACGCCGAACGGCAGGAGCACGGCGGCCGCCAGCAACTGCCCAGCCAGCTTCGTCAGCGGCGGGACGCCGTGCACGTCGTCGATCGCGCCGAGCAGCGTGATCAGCGTGGCGCCGAGCAGCAGCCCGATGATCGGACGGTCGATCGCCGGCGTGTACGGGATCGTGACCAGCACCTGCCGCGCGCCGATCGCCACGTGGATCGGATGCCCGACCGGCAGGCCGACGACGACCGCGGCCACGAACGCCACGTACACGGCCAGCCCCCCGAGGCGCGGGACGGGACGGAGGTGGATGTGACGGCCGCCCGGCTTCGCGACGACGCCGAACTGCGTGGCGAGCCACAGGACGAGGGGGGTCAACAGGTACGCGACGACGAGGCCGATCAGGCCGGCCACGACGAGCGGGGAGATCGTCATGCGGGACCTAGTCCCCTTCGGTCGCCGGCTGCATCACACGGGGGGTACTGAACAGCTCGCTGACGGACTGCTCGCCGTGGATACGCTGGATCGCCTCGCCGACGAGCCCGGCGACCGAGATGACCGTGAGCTTGGACGTCCGCTTCTCAGGCGGCACCGGGATGCTGTCGGTGACCACGAGCTGCTCGATCGGCGAGCGCTGGATCCGTGCGACCGCGGGCGGTGACAGGATGGCGTGGGTGCAACACGCGTAGACGCCGAGCGCCTGCCGTTTCATCAGCGCCTCGGCGGCGCTCGTCAGGGTGCCGCCGGTATCGATGATGTCGTCTACGAGGATCGCGGTTTTCCGGTAGACCTTGCCGATCACGTGGACGATCTCGGCGACCTGGTTGGGACGGTCACGACGCTTGTCGATGATCGCCAGCGGCGCGCGGATGTATTCCGCGAACTCGCGCGCGCGCTTGACGCCCCCGATGTCTGGAGAGACGACCACGACGTTCTCGAGGCCGAGGGACAGGAAGTGGTTTCCCAGGATCATCCGGGCGGGAAGGTGGTCGAGCGGGATATCGAAGAAGCCCCACAGCTGTCCCGTGTGCAGATCGAGCGTGAGGATCCGGTCCGCGCCGGCGGTCGTCAGCAGGTTGGCGACGAGCTTTGCAGTGATCGGTTCCCGCGGTTTGATCTTCCGGTCCTGGCGCGCGTATCCGAAGTAGGGAATGACGGCGGTGACGCGAGCGGCGCTCGCGCGACGGAGCGCGTCGATGATCACGAGCAGCTCCATCAGCGTCTCGTTGGCAGGCGGACAGGTGGGTTGGACCGCGAACACGTCGAGTCCGCGCACGCTCTCGTCGATCCGAACGCCGATCTCGCCGTCGGCGAACCGGAACACGTGCATCGCCCCGAGCGGGACGCGCAGGTAGTCGGCGATGCCCCGCGCGAGGCTGGGATTACTGGTCCCGCTGAACACCCGCACGCCCGACCCCGCCATTCCGCACTCCCTCCGCCGCCCGCCCCCCACGACGCCCCGCCGCGCGCTCGTCACCCGACGCATCGGGCCGGCCGCGGCCGTCGCCGCGCTCGCCGCCGACGGGCACGCCTATCGCCGGCCGTTGAGCCGCCGGATCACGCGCGCGGGCACGCCGACCGCCACGCCGCGTGCGGGGACATCCTTCGTCACGACCGAACCCGCGCCGGTCACGGCGCCCGCCCCGATCCGCACCGGCGCCACCAGCATCGAGTCGCTCCCGATGTAGGCGCCGTTGCCGATCGTGGTTCGGTGCTTCCGCCTGTCCAGGCCGTAGTTGCACGTGATCGTCCCGGCCCCGATGTTCACATCCGTCCCGATCCAAGCGTCGCCCAGGTAGCTCTTATGATGCACCTTCGTGCGATCGCCGATGCGCACCTGCTTCATCTCGGCGTAGTTCCCGATCTCGACGTTCCGGCCCACCACCGTGCCCGGCCGAAGGTGCGCGTACGGTCCGACGGCCGTTCGGTCGCCGAGGCGGCACTGCTCGAGCGATGAGTCCCGCACCCGCACGCCCCGCCCGACGACGGCATCGTGGAGACGAGCGCCCGGGCCGATCTCACAGGCGGGGCCGATCACGGTCCGCCCGGTCACGATCGTGAACGGATGCAGCACGGTGTCGCGACCGATCCGAACGCTGTCGTGGACAAACGTGGACGCGGGATCCACCACCGTCACCCCGTCGAGCATCAGCCGCCGCAGGATCCGTCGGCGCAGCACCGCATCGGCGTCCGCAAGATCGTCGCGCGTGTTGATGCCGACCATCTCGTCGGGGTCCTCGACGGTTACCGTGGTGACGTCCCGCCCAGCGGCCGCGAGCACGTTCACCGCGTCGGTGAGATAGTACTCCCCCTGACGGTTGTCCGGCCGCACACGCCTGAGCGCCCAGCGCATCTCGGCCACCCGCACGCAGTACATCCCGGCGTTGACCTCGAGAATCGCCGCCTCCTCGGGGGTCGCGTCCTTCTCCTCGACGATGCGCGCAAACCGGCCGGCTGGATCCCGCACGATCCGTCCAAACCGCCGCGTCTGCTCCACGACCCGCGTCGCCAGCGAGGCCGCGCCGGTGCGCCCGACCGCCCGCCGCAGGGCGCGCAACGTGTCCACCGACACGAACGGCATGTCGCCGTAGATCACGTAGGCCAGTCCTGTGCGCGTCCTGGGGAGCGCGCGGGCCACCGCGTCACCGGTCCCGCGCGGGGGGTCCTGCACGACGTAGTCCGCGCCGCCCCCGATCGCCTCCCGGATCGCACCACTCTCGCGGTTTACGACCACGAGGATCCGGCCGGCGCCGGCGCGTCGTGCGGCCTGCAACACGTACGCCAGCATGGGGCGGCCGCACAAGGGGTGCAGAACCTTGGGCAGGGCGGATTTCATCCGCGTGCCATAGCCCGCGGCCAGAATGACGGCGGCCGGTTGTTCCACTGGGTTGCCTCCGAAACGCTGCGCGTACCGGGGTGCTCCACGTGATTCGCGGCGGAGCGGCACCGCCCCTGCGACGCGGACGCGCGCTCCGCGTCGGCGTGATGCGTCGGGGACGCCGCCGACCCCGGTGCGGATGGCTGGGGGGCCAGGATTCGAACCTGGACACTCAGATCCAAAGTCTGATGGCCTACCGTTAGCCGACCCCCCACCGCTCCACAGCGATGGTAGCGTAACCTACCCGGAGCCGCAAGCGGCGCCGGACGCGAGGCCGGACCGGCGGTCGGACCGCGGGCACGGTCCGTTCAGACGAGCGCGATCACCTCGATCTCGACTGCGGCCTCCCGGGGGAGTTTCGCGACCTGCACGGTCGAACGGGCCGGCGGCTGCTCGCGGAAGTACTCGCCGTAGATCTCGTTCATCGTCCCGAAGTCGTTGAGATCGCGGAGGAACACCGTGGTCTTCACCACTCGGTCCAGCGATGAGCCGGCGGCGGCGAGCACGGCTTTGAGATTCTCCATCACGCGTTTGGTCTGCGCGCGGATGTCCCCGGGCACGAGCTGTCCCGTGCCGGGATCGAGCGGCACCTGTCCGGCCGCGTACACCATACCGTTCGCCACGACCGCCTGTGAGTACGGGCCAATCGCCGCTGGCGCCGCGTCAGTCCTCACGATCCGCTTGTCCATTGCCCTCTCCCTCCTCGATCGTGCCGGGATCGCCGCGCACCACGGGACGGGCCCCGGCGTCTCTTCGTGCAGAGAAGTTCGCGCCGGCGCGGGGCGCGGCCTTCAACGGGCGCCCGGGAGGACGCGCGCTATGGCTCGGCGAGCGTGCGGTACGCGCGGTGAAAGTACAGGAGCGGGCGGCGCCCCGGCGTGCTCGCGGCGGCCTCGACCGCCGCGACGAAGATCGTGTGGTCGCCGCCGGGATGCGCCGCAGTGATTCGGCACTCGAGATGCGCCACGCACCCGTCGAGCAGCGGCGCGCCGACGCGCCCGGATCGAAACGCGATGCCGCGGAACGCATCGGGCCCTTCCGGCCGGTCGTTGGCGGAGAAGAAGCGGGACACGGCTTCCTGCCCCGCGGCGAGGATATTCACCGCGAAGACGCCGGCGCGCTCGAGCACCTCGTGGGACAGGCGCTGCCGCTCGATGCAGATGAGCACGAGCGGCGGGACGAGCGACAGGGACGCAAACGCGTTGACGGTCACGCCGTGGGGCCCCTCCGGGCCCGGCGCGGTGACGACCGTGATGCCGGTGGCGAAGTGGGCGAGCGTCTCGCGAAACAGCGCTTCACTCACGCCATCCTGCGGATCCACACGGCCGCCCCTTCCCTGGGGATGCGATTGAGGCGCGCCGGGTTCGCCCGCACGCCGCCTCCCCGAACGCCCACGACGCGCCACTACGGTCGGTTAGGCACCTGAACCTGCGTGCCGACCGCCTGATCGATCTGGGCCAGCGCCAGGTTGTAGTTGTACTCCGCCGCGATCGCGCTGCTGTCGGCCGATGCCGAATTCTGGATCGCGGTCACGACCTCTAGTTGCGTGCCGACGCCTGCCTGGAACCGCACGTTCGCGATGCGGAGCTGCTCCCGGGCGGACACCAACCCCGCTTCGGCGGCGGCCAGCTGCTCCGCCGACTGCTGAAGATTCAGGTAGGAGGTGCGCACCTGGCTCTCCACGCTCTGCTCGGTCTGCTGCTCGCTCACCTGCGACTGCTGCAGCTGCACCTGCGCTGCCTCCACCTTCGATTTCGTCAGCCCGCCGTCGAAGATCGTGAGCGTCAGCGCGATCGTCCCGGTCCAGTCCACCGGAGGGTTCGACAGATTGTTCGTCTGGATGAACGGTCCACCGGACACCGTGATGTTCGGCCGCAAACCGGCGTGGGCGAGGTCGATCGCCGCCTGCGCGCCCGCGATGTTCGCGCGCGCCTGCTGTAGTTCGGGACGCTGCCGCAGCGCCATCTGGATGAGCGCGTTCAGGTCCTGCGGCGGGTTCGGCAGCCCGAGCGGCGTCGCCGGCGTGATGATCGTCGCCTGCGGCAGGTTCAACACGATCGCCAGCGTGTACTGAGCCTGCACCGCGGCGGCCTTCTGTTGGGTGAGCACCTGTTGCGCACTCGCGAGCTGCGTCTGTGCCTGAAGCAGGTTGAACTGCGGAGACGTGCCCACGGTGACCTGCGCCTGCGTCACGCGCACGTTCTCCCGTGACGCATCCACCGCCCGCTGAGCCGCGGCGACCTGCGCCGCGGCGGCCTCGACATTGTAGTATGCCTGGCGCGCCTGCAGGACGATCGTCGCCGCCTGCGCGGCGAACGCAGCCTGATCCGCCGCCACCTTTTGCTGCGCGATCGTGATCTGGTCCTGAAGCGCGTTCCCGGTGTACAGCGGATACGTCAACGCGAAGCTCGTCGCGTAGGCCGGGGTCTGCGATCCGGGGAGAGTGATCGACGTGCTGAAGGGGGTGGGAACCCCGCCGATCGTGATGCTCCCCTGGATCGGCAGGGTCTGCGGGTTCCCCGCCGTCTGCTGCGTATAGCCCGCCTTGTACTGCACGGTAGGCCACAGCCCGGATTCGGCTTGGGCCAGACTCGCGCGGTCAAGCGCGACCTGCAACGCGGCCTGCTGGATCACGTAGTTCTTCTGGAGCGCGGTGCCAACCGCGTCGGTGAGCGACAGGGGCTGCCCCTGGCCGATCGTCGGCACGGCCGGCACGGCGGGAATCGTCGGCAGGCCAGAACCGGACGGCGGCGTGTACGGCGTCGGCGCCGCGGGTGGCTGCTGCGCCGCGGCGGGCAGCGCGAGAACGACGCAGAAGAGCACAAAGGCAGCGCGATGGAACCAGACGGACATGCTGAACCTCCTCGATCTAGAGCGCTTCGCTTGACCCCGCGGGTGCCGGACGCGCCACGAGACCGTACAGAATCAGGGACACCATCGCCCCCACGTAGTCCTCGTCGGCGTGTCGGGCCGCGGACGCATCCACGTCGAGCACGTGCTGGACCATGATATGGCTCATCAGCATGCGAAAACAAATCGCCGCGGTCAGCTCCGTCTTGACCGGCCGGAACACCCCTTCGGCGATACGCCCCTGCAGATACGTCTCGAGCCGCGCCACAAACGGCTCGCAGAGTCTTGCAAAGAACTCCTGCCGCAGACTCTCGTGCAGATCGGCCTCGTGCACGCTCAGTCGCAGAAACGGCGCGTATCTGGACAGGCTCGTGATGCGGCTCTGCAGGAGCCCGCGGAGGAACGACTCGTCATCGCCATCCGTAAGCGCGTTCCCGTTCGTCGCTACCGAGGCCTCCTCGGCGATCAGTGCAAACACGCCCCGGAGTACCTCCTGCTTGCTCGGGAAATAGAGGTAGATCGTGCCTTCGGCCAGCCCCGCCGCTGACGCGATCTCTCGGATCGTGGCGCCGTGAAACCCCTTCTGACTGAACACAACGAGCGCCGCCCGGAGAATCTGCCCGCGGCGTTCCTCCGCCCTCTCGTCTCTCGCCGCTTCGCTCAGGCGTACCATCGCCAACCCCGCATGCCTGTCACTTTACACTCCCCCGCCGCCGTTCTATGTGTTTAATGAATGGGCGCTCATTCAGCATACCCTGCAGGTCTCGCCATGTCAACAACATGCTGCATGCCGCGATTCCTTGGGACCGCTCACCGACCGGTTACATCGGCCATCTGTCCGAGCGCCCACCGGCTCGGAGCGATCCGGACGGTCCCCTGGCTCTCGTCCACGCCATCGAACGTCAGCACCGACACGTATCCATCAACCAGTTTTTCCCGTGGCTGGACGGCCTCGATCAATACCCCAATGCCGACAACGTCCGCCTGGCACTCGCGCATCAGATCGTACACGCCGCGCGCGGTCCCACCGCCCCGGAGAAAATCGTCGACGAACAGCGCCCTCGCGCCGGGTGGCACTGCGCGGAGCGGCAGCGTCATCGACTGAACCGTTCGGGACGACCCGGAAACGTAGTTGACCGTCACGGACGATCCTTCGGTGACGCGCCCGCCGCGGCGGATCGTCACGAGCGGGACGTTGAACGCGCGCGCTGTCATCAGGGCGAGTGGGATCCCCTTGACCTCCACCGAGAGCACCACGTCCGGCCGGCGGTCCGCGAAAAACGTCGCGAACGCGTCGCCGAGTCGCCCGATCAGCGTGGGCAAAGAGAGCAGGTCGGTCGTGTAGAGGAACCCGCCTGGGAGAATCCGCGCGGGGTCGCGGAGTCGGCCGGCGAGGTCCTCGGCGAGCCCGCGGATCTGCGCCGGGGTGCAGAAGGGTGCGTATCGCACACCCCCCGCAGCACCGGCGAGTGTCTCGATCCGACCGAGCTCAAGCAGGTCGCACACCTGCCGTAGCGCGGCGACGTCCTCGCTGATCGTGGACTTGGCCGCGCCGAGCGCGTCCATGAACGTGCCAAGCGAAAAGAGCTTGTGCGGCTCTTGGAAGAGGCGGTGGGCGATCGCCACCATGCGGTCGCCTCGCCGCAGCCGCCTCACCGGTGCTCCCCCGCCTCGGTCCCATGGGACGCGACGGCCTGCGCGGTCAGCCAGCCTTCCGCCAAGACCAAGTCCTCGGCGCGGTCCACGTCGACGGCGATTTCCGGCTCATGACAGATCACCGCACGCGCGCGAACACCGGCGATCGTAGCCACGCGCGCTTCCAGGCCCGAGATTCGGAGGCGGCCCGTAGCGAGACCGAGAAGCGTCGCAGGCCCAAACAGGCGCGCAAGATCCCACGGCCGCTTGCGTGCGCGAATCGCACGCTCGAGGACGGGCCGCGCCCGCTCGAATGCCCGCGGGCGCAGCAGCACGAGGCTGCCGCCTGTAAACACGCCATCCCGCAGGCGCACAAACGTCTTGCGCGCGTCCGGATAGACGCGCATCACGTCGGCTCTCGGCACGACGCCGTACACGATGTCGGCATCGAGCGCGAGCGCGGCGTCGAGAAAGGCCGACACCGCCAGGGGAGTCAGGAGGGGAACGTCCGCCGCGACGGCGAGCACGGGCGCGTCTCCGGGAAGTTCAGCGAGGGCCGCGGCGAGGTTCTCGAGCAACCCGCCGCGCTCTCGCACCGTCACGTCCACCACGGCCGCGAGTGCCGGCGGGGGCGTCTCCGGTCCAACCAAGATGATGCGGCGGGTCCGGTTCGTCCCGCGCAGCGCATCGAGCACAAACTCCACCATCGTCCGGCCGCACAGAGGCGCGAACGCCTTCGGTAGCGGCGCGCCCGTCAGTGCCGGGTCCGGCTTGCCGCCCGCCAGCACCACCACGGTGACCGCGAGCACGTCGGAGACTCCGGCGTGCGCCTGCCCGGCGCGCGGCCCGGGACTCGTCTGCGCGTCGGGCATCCGGACCGGCTAACGCTCCTCGGCGAACGTACGCGTGACGATGACCTCGAGATCTCCCGGCTCCGACAATGCGGCACCGATCGCCCGCGCGTCGGCCTCGTTGGCGGCCAGCGCGAAGACCACGGGACCCGTACCGGACAGCGCCACGCCGAGCGGCTTGTGCGCGAGCATGCGGTCGCGCACGGCCGCGACCGCAGGGTAGTGGGCGGTCACGACGTCTTCGAACACATTGCACACAAGCCGGCCCACCTGTACCGCGTCCTCCGCCTCGATCGCGCGCACGACGGCTTGGGTGTCGGGGCGGCGGTGAGTGTCCGGATGATCGAGCACGCGATACGCCCACTCCGTCGAAATCTGAATCGGCGGACGCGCGAGCACGACCCACGTCGTCGGAAGCGGGCGCAGCGGACGGATGCGCTCGCCCCGGCCCAGCGCTAGCGCGGCGCCACCGGCGAGAAAGAACGGCACGTCCGACCCGACGTGGCCGGCGAGATCGAGCAGTTGCCCGTCGGACAGACGCAGCTTCCACATCTGCGCCAATCCGAGGAGGGTCACCGCCGCGTCGCTGGAACCGCCACCCAGCCCCGATGCGATGGGGATACACTTGGTGAGCTCCACTTCGACCCCCTTCGGAATCCGGAAGGCCTCTTTGAGGTGTTGGGCGGCCCGGTACACGATGTTCTGTGTATCCGGCGGCACATCGGGGCTCGCGCAACGGATCGTGATCCCGCTGTCGCTTTCGCGGAGGATGATCGAATCGTGCAGTTCGACGGTGTGCAGCACGGTTTCGATGTCGTGATAGCCGTCGGGGCGGTCACCAAGAACATCGAGCGTGAGGTTGATCTTCGCGTACGCGTTCAGGTGCAGCTCTTTCAATGCCGCAACCTCCCTCCCAAAAACACAACCCGCGGAGCCACCCTCAGGCGGCCTCCGCGGGATGAATCACGGACGGCACGACGACCGGCGGTATCGGCGTTACCCATGACCGGCGCATCTCCGGTCCTCCTTCGCCGGGAACAACTTGCCACTGTCCCCCTTTTCTCGCCGCCTGCGTAGTTTCCTCCCTTGTCCTCGCGCCTTGACACCTTCCATAAAACGCCTATGATGTGGGTTATGGCCAACACCCCCGACGACTCCTCATCGCTGCCGCCTCTGGAGGCCGACGTTGCGCCCGAGGCGGAGTCGGCGTCCACCCCACCGGCCGCGCCGCGGCCGCCCAGATGGCCGCAGGTCGTCCGGTGGACCTTGCTCGGGGTATTCATCGCGTTCACTCTTGGACTGGCCGGAGTCGCCGGATACGTGAGCATGCATGCGACGCCCGCGGGGCCCACGTTTGGGTGGCCGCTCAAGATCACCGGCCGCACCAACATCCTGATCATGGGACTCGATCGCACCGTCAGCGACCAGAATCCCAACGTTGAGTACCCGGTGAGCCGCACGGACACGCTGATTGCCGCGAGCTTCGACCCGGCAACACACCACGTCTATCTTCTGAGCATCCCGCGCGACACGCGCACGGCGATCCCCGGCCACGGGTTCGACAAAATCAACGCGGCACACGCGTACGCCGGAGCGCCGCTGACGACCCGCACGGTCGAGAACCTGCTGGGGGTGCCGTTCCCCTACTACATCGAGCTCCACGTCCGCGGTCTGGTGCATCTGATCGACGCGGTCGGCGGCGTCACCGTCCGTATCCCCACGGATCTAAACTACGACGACAACTGGGACGGGCTCCACATCCATTTGAAGCGCGGTCACCGCCGCCTCGGCGGTGCCGAGGCGATGGAGTTCTCGCGGTTTCGCCACGATCCGCTCGGCGACATCGGGCGGATCCAGCGCCAACAAGAGGTGCTGGACGCGTTGCTCGTGGAGCTGCGCCAGCCGCGGATCGCGCTGCGAGCGGACCGGGTGCTCACCGTGCTCCGACAGGACACCACCACGAACCTCGACCAAACGCAACTCGTCGCGCTCGGGGTGTTTGGGGCCCGCCTGCCCCAGGGGGGGCTCGTCCGCGAGACGCTGCCGGGGCGCTTCGGCGGATACGACGGCTACTGGTTACCGGATCCGGCGAAGGATCGGGCGCTCGTCATCAAATTCTTCTACGGGATGGATGCCGCGGCGTTCTCCGGCACGACGATCGAGGTCGTGAACGCGAGCGGCAGCCGAGACATCGCCACGGACGCGCTCGCCCGCCTCAACGCGCTCGGACTTCGCGTCGTTCGCGTGGCCACGGCCGCCGACGCGTCCGAGGCGGTACTGATCGTGCACCGCGGCGATCCCGCCGTGGCGCACGTCGTTGCCGGGATCATCGGGGTTCGCCGAATTGTGAGGACACCCGCGCAGGGCGGCCCCGACCTGTCCGTCGTCCTGGGGCGGAATCCCGAGGCCGCAACGCCCGACCCGCCCGCGCACCGTTAACCGGCGGGACGCCCCGGCACCGGATGCAGGGCGCGCGCGAGTGCGCCCAGCGCGTCCAAGCCCAATCGCTCGGCGCGCACCCCCGGCTCGATGCCGCACTCGGCGCACGCGGTTGCCACCACGCCGGCCGGCAGGCCGAGCCCGTGAGTCAGCGCGTTCAGCAGCGTCTTCCGCCGCTGTCCGAATCCGGCCGCGACGATCCGGAAGAACTCATCGGCGTCGGGCACGGCGACGCGGGGTTCCGGGGAGGGCACGATTTGCACGACGGCCGAGTCGACGTCGGGAGGCGGGAGAAACGCCCCCCGCGGGATCCGGCACACGACCCGGGCCGCACCGCGAAACTGGATCGCGATGGACAGCCGCCCGTAGGCCGCGGTCCCCGCCGAAGCGGTGATCCGCTCAGCCACCTCGCGTTGCACGGTCACGACGAGGCGCTCGATCCGAAGCGCGGGGGCGAGCAGCCGGATCAGCACCGTCGCCGCGATATTGTAGGGAAGATTGGCCACGATCTTCCGGGGAGCGTCCGGGGCTCCCCCGAAGAGCCGATCCAGAGGAAGCTTGAGCACGTCGCCGGCGACGATCCGAGCAGCGGGATACGCGGACAGGGTGTCGTCCAGAACAGGAATCAGGCGCCGATCGAGCTCCACTGCGGTGACATGCCCGGCCCTCGCGGCCAGCGCCTGCGTGAGCGTGCCGAGTCCCGCGCCGATCTCAAGCACCGCGTCGGCCTCGGAAAGCGCGGCCGCGGCCACGATCTGGTCGAGCGCGCGCTGGCTGACCAGGAAGTGCTGCCCGAAACGCTTGAGCGGTCGAATGCCGAACCGTCGAAGCACGGCCCGCGTGCCCTGGGGCGTGACCAGCGAGGACTCGGGTGGGATGTGCTTCCCTCGGCGCGGAACACGGATCCGCGCGAAAATGGCCGCGGTCAGCGGCCGCCGATGATGTAGACCTTGACCTCCCGGCGGCCGAACTGGATCGCCTCGCCGTAGCTATTGTAACAGAGGTCGATGCGGCGGCCTCGGATCGATCCGCCGGTGTCCCCGGCCACCGCGTACCCGTAGCCCTCGATGTACAGGTGGCTCCCGAGCGGGATCAGCGACGGGTCGACTGCGACGATGCCCCGCTGCGCAACCATGCCGATCGCGGTTCGGGGGCCGACGCCGCCGCCGAAGTTGTTCGGACCGGGGTAGTAGGCGGTCGCTTCGAGCATCATGTACTCTCGCCCGGCGAACTCCCCGCGCGAGGCGATCATGGCCCGCGTGCCGACGGCGATCACTCGGGGCGTCGGGGCCTGGGCCACCGCCCACGCCCGCGGCTCCATCATCGCCGGCTTGCCGTTCGCGTACAGCACCCTGACGCTGCGCTCCTTGGTTCCGACGCGGCCGGTACTGCGCACCACCGTGTTCCCTTTGAAGAGGCTGACGTCGTTCACGACCGCCGAGCCGAACGGGATCGCTCCGTACTCGACCCACGTCCGCCACTCCCGCCGTTCGATCGTGACCCGAGCGCCGGGACGCAGGGCAGCCTGCAGGCCCGGGTACACCTTGTCGATCGGCCCCACCCGAATCCCGAGCGTCCGCAGGGCTTCTCCGACGGTCTCCGCGGCGACCCGCCGCGGGTAGGACCGGCCGGCGACCACCACGGAGAACGGAACCGCGCGAACCACCGTGACCCGCATGTCCGGCCACACGAGCGTGTCCGCGGCCGGGGTCACCCGATCATCGGCCTGGAGCGAGATCCCGCCTGCGGCGAGCACGCCGCCGACGGTTCGCTTGAACGTATGGACGGTCATGTCCTTGCCGTCCACGGACACGTCGACCGTCCTGAGGATTGGGAGTCCCCAGGTTCCGGAGATCGTCACGACGGCCAGCAGAAGACCGAGTCCCGCGCACGCGTACACGACCGATCGAACCGAGCGGAGCCGAAGGCGCCTAGCGAGCGCAGCGGAACCGTAGGACATCGCCTCTTGCACGGGCTCCCCCCCTTCGCCGACGTCGATCAGTCCTGGGTAGAAACTCCCCCAAAAACCTCTCCGGGTCCGTCAGGTTTGATGGAGGATTGATTGAAGCCTGACGGATCTTTCGGAGCTCGAGCGCTGCGGCGATGAGGGTGCGATTCCTCGAGCGACACATAGCGGACACATCGGAACTATAGACTGAATCGTCCAATAGGGATTATACCTATAGACGAATTTCAATGCAAGGGGTGAGGGTGCTGAGGTTTCCCTGCTATTAGCTTGTTCCGCCTCGCGACCGGTGCTGCTCCGTGCTGACTCCCCGCCTCGAGGTTACCGCCAGATCGCGAAGGTCACCCGCTGGTGTCGCGATCGTCCGCTCGCTCGACCAGCTCAACAAGCAGGCCATGCGTGGAACGCGGATGGACGAACGCCACCTTCGTCCCGTGGGCCCCGGGGCGCGCCGTCTCGTCGATCAGGCGGAAGCCGGCAGATCGGGCGACCGCCATGGCGGCGTCGATGTCGGAAACCTCCAGAGCGACGTGGTGCACCGCCTCGCCGCTTGCGGCCAGAAACCGTTCCAGAGGCCCGGCGCCGGTGGGTTGGACGAGTTCGATCGCCCCCGCGCCGATCGGGACGAACGCGATGCGCACGCCCCGCGACGGCAGGCTCTCACGGCTTTCAGACGCCAGCCCGAGCCGATTGCGGAACCATTCCTCCGCCACCTCGAGCTGACGGACGACGACCGCAACGTGGGCCAGCACCGGCGCGCGCCTGGCCTTCCCGGGGGTCCCTGCGCTCATTGAAGGCCCGCCCCGCTGAGCAGCGTGTCCGCGGCCGTGTAGAGGTCCGTCTCCCCCCGGGCGACGCGGGAGGCAAGCGCGTCCAGACGCTCTGCGCCGATCGCGCCGAGGATCCGGTTTCTGAGGCGAGATTCGGCCACCATCAGAATCTCCTCCCGCCGTCTGGCGAGGCGCCGCCGTTCCAAGAGACGGTGGGCGGTCTGGTACTCCCGGTGCCGGGAGATCTCCGCGAGGATCTCGGCCACCCCGGTCCCATCGGTCGCGGTCGAGAGCAACACCGGTGGCCTCCACCCCCGTCGGTCAGGCGCGAGTCCCAGCATCGTCTTGATCTCCGTCGCGGTCCGGTCCGCGTCCCCCCGATCCGCCTTGTTCACGACGAAGAGATCGGCGATCTCCATGACGCCGGCCTTGAGCGTCTGCACGCCGTCTCCCAGGTGCGGTACGGTCACTACGACTACGGTGTCCGCGAGTCGCACCACGTCGACCTCCGCCTGGCCGGTGCCGACGGTCTCCACCAACACCAGGTCGCAGCCCGAAGCGTCAAGGACGTCCACGACCCCCGTGGTCGCAGGAGCAAGCCCGCCGAGGTAGCCGCGCGTGGCCATGCTTCGCACAAACACTCCGGGATCGGTACTGTGATCCTGCATGCGGATGCGGTCGCCCAGGACGGCACCTCCGGTGAACGGACTCGTCGGGTCGACCGCCACGACGCCGACCCGACGCCCGTCGCGCCGGATCGTCCCCACGAGCGCGGCGATCAGCGTGCTCTTGCCGGCACCGGGCGGACCGGTCACGCCCACGACGTACGCACGCCCGGTGTGGGGGTGCAGCTCGCGAAGCACCGCCACCGCGTCGGCGGGCCGGTTCTCCACAAGCGAGATCAGCCTGGCCACCGCATGGGGGGAACCCTGGAGCACGTCCTTGGCGAGCGTCACCGGATTAAACCACGACCGGTGGGCGATACGCCCCGAACGTCCGCCGCAGCGCGTCGCAGATCTCGCCCACCGTCGCGTAGGCGCGCACAGCCTCCAGGATCGACGGCAGGAGGTTTGCCCGTCCCCCTGCCTCCCGACCCAGCGCCGTCAGGGCGGCATTGACGCGCGCCCCGTCCCGCTCCGCCCGAACGCGCCGCAGCCGGGCCTGCTGCCGGTCGATGACCGCCGGATCCACACGGAGGATCTCGGGCGGTCGCTCTTCAGCGGCCTGGAAGCGATTGACGCCCACGATGACGCGGTGTCCGGCCTCGACGTCCTGCTGGTCTCGGTACGCCGCCTCGCCGATCTCCCGCTGCACGTATCCCGTCTCGATCGCCCGGAGCATGCCGCCGATCTCGCGGACGCGGTCGAGATACGCCACCGCCCGCCGCTCGATCTCGGTCGTGAGGGACTCCACATAATAGGAACCGGCCAGCGGGTCGATCGTATCGGCCACCCCACTCTCGTGGCCGATGATCTGCTGCGTGCGCAGGGCGAGCAGCGCCGCCTCGTCCGTCGGCAACGCGAGCGCCTCGTCCCGGGCGTTCGTGTGGAGCGACTGGGTGCCGCCGAGGACGGCCGCCAGCGCTTGGACCGCGACGCGCACGACGTTGTTGTCGGGTTGCTGCGCGGTCAGCGAGACCCCCGCGGTCTGCGTATGGAACCGGAGCATCCACGATCGCGGGTCCCGGGCGCCGAATTGTTCCCGCGTGATCCGGGCCCACAGCCGGCGCGCGGCCCGGAACTTCGAGACCTCCTCGAAGAACCCCATCTGCGCGTCGAAGAAGAACGCGAGCCGCGGCGCGATGTGATCGACGCCGAGTCCGGCGGCCCGCGCGGCCTCGAGGTATGCGATCGCGTTCCCGAGCGTGAACGCGACTTCCTGGACCGCGGTGGCGCCCGCCTCCCGGATGTGGTAGCCGCTGATGCTGATCGGGTTCCATCGGGGGAGCCGCTCGGCACAGAACGCCATCGCGTCCGTGACCAGGCGGAGCGACGGGCCGGGTGGGTAGATGTAGGTGCCTCGTGCGATGTATTCTTTCAGGATGTCGTTCTGGGTGGTGCCGGCCAACCGCGCGGGCGGGACGCCCTGCCGCTCGCCCACCGC
Organism: bacterium; assembly: GCA_035295165.1. Classification (NCBI taxonomy): domain Bacteria; species bacterium. The sequence goes on along the minus strand of DATGJN010000089.1, from coordinate 33,701 downwards.
GAGGTACATGCACAGCAGGATCGCGGCGGTGGCGTTGATGGTCATCGAGGTGCTCACGCGGTCCAGCGGGATGCCGTCGAAGAGCACCTCCATGTCTGCGAGCGAATCGATCGCAACGCCGACCTTCCCGACCTCGGCCTCCGCCAGCGGGTGGTCCGAGTCGTATCCCATTTGCGTGGGCAGGTCGAACGCCACCGACAGCCCGGTCTGCCCCTGCTCGAGCAGGTAGCGGAACCGCTGATTGGATTCCTCCGCGCCACCGTAGCCGCTGTACTGGCGCATCGTCCACAGTCGGCCGCGGTACATCGTCGGATAGATACCGCGGGTGTACGGGTACGCGCCCGGGAACCCCAGATCGCGCTCGTAGTCAAGCGACGCGACATCGTCCGGTGTGTAGATCCGCGCCACCGGGATCTGCGATGACGTCGCAAACGCCCCGGCTCGCTCAGGGGCGGTGGCGAGCGCGGGGCCGAGCACCTCGGCCTCCCACCGATCCCGCCGCCGGTCGGACCCAGGGGCAGCCCCGCCGTTCCCGCGCCGCGTTCGATCCGAATCGCCAGGCATCGCCGCCCACCCCTCTGGCCTACCTTACGAATTCGCCCGGATGACGCTGTCCCGTCAACCGATGGTCACCAACACCTGCCCGCCCGCAATCTCGACGCCCGCCTCGACGTGCACGCGCCGGACGGTTCCCTCGACCGGCGAACGAATCTCCATCTGCATCTTCATCGCTTCCATAATAACCAGCGACTGCCCGCTGGCGACCTCGGCGCCCTCGGTCACCCGAACGGCGACCAGGAGCCCCGGCATGGGCGCCCGCACCTCGCTGCCGCCGGCCGCGCCGGCGGCACGGGAACGCGATGTCGTCCCTCGGCGGCCCCGCAGGACCTCGACCGTGTACATCTCCCCGTCCAGCACGAGCGTGTGGCGTCGGGGCCCGCCGGGGTCGTGCCGCCCGAGGATCCCCCCGTCTGCGGAGCCGGGCACGATCCCCAGGTCGTGCGACACGCCCTCTACGATCACGGAGTACCAACCGGGGACGATCTCGGCGATGTCAACCTGCCGCGTGCGGCCTCCCGACGATGCGAAGAGCGTGTCCCCGTCGTCTTCCACGACGACCTCGATCTCCGCGCTGCCGATGCGCACCAGGTACGCGGTCACGACAGCGCTTCCCGCCTCGCCGCCGCCTTCCAACCGGGGGCCTCCTGGACCGGGAGCGTCGGCGGACGGCGGCCGTCGCGATGCGCCAGCACGACGGCCGCAACAGCGGCGAGCGCCGGGTCGATCGGCGCACGGCGGGCCCATTCCAGGTCGGTAAACCGCGTGCTGTACCGCCCCGCGGCAAACGCGGGATGCCGGAGCGCCCACCGGTGGAACGGAATCGTCGTCGGAACGCCGGTCACAACCATCTCCGAGAGGGCCGCCGCCATTCGGGCGATCGTCTCCTCCCTCGTCTCGCCCCAAGCGATGATCTTGGCGAGGAGCGGGTCGTAGTGCCGCGTGACCTCGATCCCGGAAACGAGCGCGGCGTCCACGCGGACCCCCGGCCCGCCGGGCAGGATGACCTCCCCGACGCGCCCGGCCGACGGCAGAAACTGCGCCGCCGGGTCCTCCGCGGAGACCCGGCACTCGATGGCGTGCCCCCGAAACACGATGTCCTCCTGCCGCAACGGCAGCGGCGCCCCCGAGGCGATCTCCAGTTGCAACCCGACGAGATCGATGCCGGTGACCAGTTCGGTCACCGGGTGTTCCACCTGCAGCCTGGCATTGATCTCGAGGAAGTAGAACCGCGGGCCGTCGACGAGGAACTCCACGGTGCCAACGTTACGGTAGCCCACGGCCCGCGCGGCCTCGGCGGCCGCCGCGCCCATCGCCCTCCGCAGCCGGCCGTCGAGCGCTAAGGACGGGGCTTCCTCGAGGAGCTTTTGATGCCGCCGCTGGATCGAGCACTCGCGCTCCCCAAGGTGCACCACCGCGCCGTGGGCGTCCGCTGCGATCTGCATCTCCACGTGGCGGGGATCATCGACCCAGCGCTCGAGGTAGACGCGGTCGTCGCCGAACGCCGCGCGCGCCTCCCCGCGGGCCAAGCGCAACGCCCCCGGCAGGTCTTCGGCGCGGCTCACGCGGTGGATGCCCTTGCCGCCGCCGCCGCCGGCCGCCTTGATCAACACCGGGAAGCGGATACGGGCCGCCGCGGCCGCCGCCTCCTCATCATCCACGGGGTCCGTCCCGGGAAGCACCGGAATGCCCGCGGCCCGGATCGCCCGCCGAGCCTCGGCCTTGTCGCCGCAGCGCGCAAGCGTCTCCGCCGTGGGACCGATAAAGACCAGACCCGCGTCGGCGCACGCCGACGCGAACGCGGGGTTCTCCGCGAGAAACCCGTAGCCGGGATGGACCGCGTCCGCGCCCGTCTCGCGCGCTGTCTCCACCATTGCGGGGATGCGCAGGTACGACTCCGAGGCGGGCGCGGGACCGATCCGACGCGCCTCGTCGGCGGCGCAGACGTGGGGCGCCGACCGGTCCGCGTCGCTGTACACGGCCACGGTCGCGATGCCCCGCGTGCGGCAGGCGCGAATCACACGCAGCGCGATCTCACCGCGGTTGGCGACGAGGACCTTGTGGATTGCGCGACCGACCATGGTCACTCAGTTCGCGGCGCGCGCCGCGGAGTCATGCCGGCACGGTACCTCGTCCCCGGCGCGTCAGAGCGGGATGTTCCCGTGCTTCTTCGGGGGGTTGCGATCCCGCTTCCCCTGCAGCGCCTCAAGGGCCGAGATCAGGCGCGGCCGCGTCTCCCGGGGCTCGATCACGTCGTCCACGTAGCCCCGAGCCGCGGCGATGTAGGGGGTGGCGAACTGCTCGCGGTATTCGGCCACGAGCCGGGCGCGTGCGGCCTCGCGGTCGGGCGCCTCGTCCAGCTCTCGGCGGAAGATGATATCGATGGCGCCCTCCGGTCCCATCACCGCGACCTCCGCGCTGGGCCACGCCAGGTTCAGGTCGCCGCGGATGTGCTTGCTGGACATCACGTCGTACGCGCCGCCGTACGCCTTCCGCGTGATCACCGCGAGCTTCGGCACCGTGGCCTCGCAGTACGCGAACAACAGCTTCGCCCCCTGGCGGATGATCCCGCCGTGCTCCTGGACGGTCCCAGGCAGAAACCCCGGCACGTCCACGAACGTGACGAGCGGGATGTTGAACGCGTCGCAGAATCGGACGAATCGGGCGCCTTTCACGGAGCTGTTGATGTCCAGCACACCGGCGAGGACCGCCGGCTGCTGGGCTACGATCCCGACGGCGCGACCGCCGAGCCGCGCGAACCCCACCACGAGGTTGGCAGCGAACGCCTGGTGCACCTCGAGGAACTCACCGCCGTCGACAACGCGAGCGAGCACGTCGCGCATATCATAGGGCTGGTGCGGGTCCAACGGCACGATCGTATCGAGCAGCGGGTCTTGGCGCCCCGGATCGTCGGCGCACGCCACCCGCGGGGCCTCCTCGAGGTTATTCTGGGGAAGGTACCCGAGGAGGCGTCGAATCAGGTGCAGACCGTCCGCGTCGCTGTCCGCCACGAAGTGCGCGACGCCGCTCTCGCCGGCGTGCACCTCCGCGCCCCCCAACTGCTCGAACGTCACGTCCTCGTGGGTCACGGCCTTCACGACTTGGGGCCCGGTCACGAACATGTAGCTCGTGCCGCGCACCATCACGGTAAAGTCGGTGATCGCCGGCGAGTACACCGCCCCCCCGGCGCAGGGGCCCATGATCGCCGAGATCTGCGGGATGACGCCGCTTGCGAGCGTGTTCCGGAGGAAGATCTCGGCGTACCCACCGAGGCTCACAACCCCCTCCTGGATGCGGGCGCCCCCGGAATCGTTGAGGCCGATCACCGGGGCGCCATTTCGCATGGCAAGGTCCATGATCTTGCAGATCTTCTGCGCGTGCGCCTCACCCAGCGAGCCACCGAGCACCGTGAAGTCCTGCGAGAACACGTAGACGAGGCGGCCGCCGATTGCCCCATAGCCCGTGACGACGCCGTCCGCGGGCGCTTCGACCCGATCCATCCCGAACGCCGTGGCGCGATGCGTCACGAACCGGTCGAGCTCCACGAAGGTGCCGGGATCCAGCAGCTCCGCCAGGCGCTCGCGTGCGGTCAGTTTGCCGGCCTCGTGCTGGCGCGCGATGCGCTCCGGGCCGCCACCTGCCTCCAGACGGGCCCGCCGGGCGCGCAACTCCGCCAGGCGGGCCTCGCGGCCGTCCGACACCGGCGAGGTTACGCCTCCGCCCGGGGATCCGTCAAGGGACGGATCGAGAGGATGGCGTGCTTGTACACCAATTCGGTCGCCCCGTTCACCTCAAGGAGGACACTTTCGGTGTCCACATCCCGCAGCACCGCGGGGTGCAGTTCGTAGCCGTCGCGGCAGCGGACGTGCACCGGCGTGCGGTTGGCGATCAGCGACTGATACCACACCTCCTCGATCGAGACACGACCGGGGCCGGATGGAACGGCCCCCGCGTGCGGGAGGTCCTGACGCACGGGCATCGCCGTCACTCCCTTCTGCACGGACCGGATCTGCGGCAACACCGGCGGCCCGTCCGGATCCTCGCCGTTCGGCAACTCGGCCGCGTGCGCCCCGGTCGCGCGCCCGGCAAACGCGGGCGCCCGGCGCATGTACATGCACTCCGGCGCCCCGTGGAACGCCCCGGGGCCACGGCCCGCGCCGGACTCCCCGGCTCCCGCAGGCGTCCCCCGACCGGCCTGCGGCACGGCGTCCCGCGGAGATTCCCTCGCCGAGCCGGGATCCCCTTCGCTATCGCCCGATGACGGCGCGCGCTCGGCGGATTTCACATAGCGGCGCATCGCCTCGAGCCTGGCCCGGCGGTTATCCGGCAACGCCGCGACGATCGCGACTTGCGCCGACAACTTCGCCACGGCGTCCAGGGTCGCAGCAACCGCGGCGTCCGACGATGCGTCTTCCTGCGCGATCCCACAGGCGCGCACGTCGCCACGCGCCGTGGTCACCGAGACGCCGACCAATACCGTCGGCCGGCCGGAGAACGTCACCAGCGAGGCCTCCTCGGCGGCGATCTTCCGGTACGACGGATCCAACGACTCGCGCGCCCCGTCGACCGTGGCCGCGGCGAGCGTGCGGAGGCGGTGCGCAGAGCCGACCGGGCCCCGGGCCCGACCCGACACGACGCGCTCCCCACCGCCGCGCGTCCACGCGAGTTGAACCACCGCCGTCATCTCGGCCGCCCCGACGGCCTCCTCGACCCGCAGCACGCGAAACGGGGAACGCGCATCCGGCCCCGTGCGCGGCTGCGCGATCTGAATGCGCCAGGGCTCGATCGGTATGCCGTACGAGGACACGAGCGCGGTGCCGACGCCGCGCCGCACGGCGCGCACGTCCGCGGCGGGATCCACCGTGACGTACACCTGCGCGATTTCTCCGCCGTGCGTCGTGAACACGCGGGCGGCGGTTACGCCGTCGAGGGCGCCGATCAGGCGCTCGATGTCTTCCGCGAAGACTTCCTTGGGCATCGCCCGGCTATTCTCCCAGCGGCAAAGGCGTCCCTGCCCAGCCGGCATGTCACAAGGACGAAACGCCGCGAAGCGTCCGGTCAGGACGGCTCCGGCGAACGTCGCGCCTAAAACGCCGGCATCGCCGCGGGCCGCTCGATCGGCTGGTCGATCATCACCCCTTCGCCGCCGAGCGCCCGCACGTGACGTCCGCCGATCAGTATCTGAACCGCATGGACCTCAGGGACTTGCGTCGCCGTGTACACGACTTGCCACACGCGCGCCAACATGCTCGTGCTGCCGCCGCCAGCGGAGAACGCGGCCGTCAGATCTACGGTCGCCACGTCGCCGTTCAGGGCCACGCTCCGAAGACCCGTCCCGGTCGGGATCTCGCTGACGATCCCCTTCGCCCGCTCCGCGGCGGACGGCCCGGCCAGCAGTCGGCGGAGCGCCGTCTCCGCGCGGGCGTTGGCCGCGCCCGAGACGGCGGGGCGCGGCACCTCGACCAACACGCCCGTCCGGCCGCCGTTTGAGTAGCGGACGAAGAACAGCACCATTCCCGCCCGCGACGCCGGACGCGGCCCGGCCACATGCAGGACCCGAGCGCCGATCACAACGGCGACCGCGAGCACCGCCAACGCGAGGACCCACCACAGGGGACCCCGATTCGCGGCCCGCCGTCTGGCCCCGCGCCCGCGTCGTCCCGCCATCACTCCCCTCCCACCAGCGCGAGAAACTCCGGCTCGGTCAGCACCGTCACGCCGAGCTTCCGCGCCCGCTCCATCTTGCTCCCCGGCGCATCCCCCGCCACAAGATAATCCGTGTGCGCGCTCAGCGTCTCGCTCACGGCGCCGCCGAGCGCCCTGACCCGCTCGCCAGCCTCCCGGCGCGAGAACCGGTCCAGGGTCCCCGTGAACACGAACATCTTCCCCGCCAGCCGGCCTCCCGGGCGCGGAGGAGCCTCGACCCGCACGCCGGCGTCCCGCAGCTTGCGCAACAACTCCCGCGTCTTCGGGCGGCTGAAGAACTCGATGACGCTCTCGGCGATCGTCGGCCCCACGCCCGGGATCGCACTCACCTCGTCGACCGCCGCGGCGGCGAGCTGGTCGATGTCGCCGAAATGGTCTGCCAGAACCTCCGCAACGTGGACACCGACGTGCCGGATCCCAAGACCGTACAACAACCGCGCCAGCGACGTCCGGCGGGCCCGGTCGATCGCGGCGATCACGTTGTCCGCGGACTTCTCCGCCATGCGGTCGAGGCTCAACACCTGCTCCCGCGTCAACCTGAACAGATCCGCGGGATCGGCGATCAACTCGCGGTCCAGGAGTTGCTGGAGAATCTTCGGGCCGACGCCGTCGATGTTGAGGGCGTCGCGGGAGGCGAAATGGATGAGCCGTTCCAGGATCTGGGCCGGGCACACCGCGCCCCCGGTGCACCGCCACGTGGCTTCTCCTGGGCGCCGCTCGACCGGCGAGCCGCAGACGGGGCAGTGCTGCGGCATCTCGAACGGACGTTCCGCGCCGCTCCGCTTCTCGGTCAGCACCCGGACGACCTCGGGGATGACCTCGCCCGCGCGGCGCACCACGACCGCGTCGCCGATGCGCACGTCCTTGCGCCGCATCTCGTCTTCGTTGTGCAGGGTCGCACGCCGCACGATGACCCCGGACACCCGTACCGGCTCCAGATCGGCGACCGGTGTCAGGGCGCCGGTGCGCCCCACCTGTACGAAGATGTCGCGCACCCGCGTCTCGGCCTCCTCGGCCGGGAACTTGTAGGCGATCGCCCACCGCGGCGCCTGGCTCGTCGCCCCCAGCTCGGCCTGCTGGTCGAGCGAGTCCACCTTGATCACAACCCCATCCGTGCCGTACGGCAGCGTGGCGCGGCGCTCGGTCCATTCCCGGACATATACCAGCACATCGTCGAGGGACGCGGCCTGGCGCGCGTGCTGGTTCACTGGAACCCCGGCCTCGCGGGCCCAGGCCATGCTTTCCCAGTGCGAGCGAAACCGACGGCCCCGCACCTCGCCGAGCTGATACACGAACAGCGCGAGCGGCCGTCGTGCAGTCACCGCCGGGTCGAGCTGCCGCAACGACCCCGCCGCGGCGTTGCGGGTGTTGGCGAACGGGATCTCCCCCGCCGCGACGCGCTCCTCGTTGATCGCGTCCAGGGCCTGGTTCGGCAGATACACCTCGCCGCGCACCTCGACGAACGCCGGCGGGTTCGCTTCCCGCCGCAGACGCAGCGGCAGCGACTCGACCGTACGGAGGTTGGCCGTCACGTCTTCGCCCCGAACGCCGTCGCCCCGCGTCGCGCCGCGCGTAAACACGCCGTCCTCGTAGATCAGGGAGATCGCGGCACCGTCGAACTTCAACTCGCAGTCGAACACGACGGTCTGGCCGGCCAGCCCCATTTCGACGCGCCGGTGCCACGCCCGGAGATCGTCCTCGTCAAACGCGTTGGCCAGGCTGAGCATCGGCTGCGGGTGGACCACGGGGCGGAACGCCTCGCTCGGCGGCGCGCCGACCCGCTGTGTCGGGGAGTCGGGCGTGACGAGATCGGGGTGCGCGGCTTCGAGCTCCCGAAGTTCCTGCACGAGAGCGTCGTACGCTTCGTCCGAGATCTCGGGGGCGTCGAGCACGTGGTACAGGTACGCGTGACGACGGATGCGATCCCGGAGCGCCTCGACCCGGGTCGCCAAATCTGGCGACGCCCGGCGCGCCCCGCGTGGGGCGGCGGTTTTCCGGCTCACGGTGCCTCCGCCCCGAACGGGGATCGCGGTGTTGGGGACCTACGCACGAAGGGCCTCGCCACGTGCATCACCGTCAGGGCATTCGGCGCGGACCACACCCCTCCCTAGCGGCCCGCGCGAGGCGGGCGACGTGCCGCGTCGTGTCCCAACGTCGTGCGCGCTCACGCGACGCGGCGGCGGCGCCCCGGGGGCGCCGCCGCCTGGATCGATCGGAGAACACGCGTGACGACGGCTGTGCCTAGCCGGCCCCACCCGCCATCGCCGGGACGATCGACACCTCCGCACCGGCGCCGAGCGGCGTCTTCAGGCCGGCAAGAAACCGGATGTCCTGTTCATTCACGAAGATATTCACGAATCGGAGCACGTCGCCCCGCTCGTCCACCAACTTCTCTCGGATACCGGGGTACCGTTGCTCGAGCTCGTCGATCACCTGCCCCAGGTCCCCGCCGCTCACCTCGATGACGCGCTCGCCCTTCGTCAGCCGGCGCAGCGGGGTCGGGATCCGTACGTGTGCCGCCATCTCCTCACCTCCACTGAGAGCTCGCGTTCGGCTAGGCACCCGCCGGTGCGAGCACGTGCTCCTCGAACGACCGCAGCGTCGGTTTGATCGTGATCGACGCCGCCACGACCTGCTCTACTGCCTCGATCGCCTTCAGGCCAATCCCGGTGATATACGCCACGGTGACTTCATCGGGGCCGATCACCCCGGCCTGCGCCAGCTTTCGCAGGACGCCGACGGTGACGCCGCCCGCCGGTTCCGTAAACAGCCCTTCGGTCTCCGCGAGGAGCCGGATCGCGTCTACGACCTCCGCGTCGGTCACCGCCTCCGCCGCGCCGCCGGTGCGCCGGATCACGTCCAACACGTACCCGCCGTCGGCGGGGCTGCCGATCGCAAGCGAGTGCGCGATCGTGTGCGGCCGGACCGGGATCACCGCCTCGGCGCCGTTGCGATAGGCGGTCGCCACCGGCCCGCACCCCTCCGCCTGCGCCGCCGTCATGCGGACGGTGTGCGCCGGGATGACGCCGAGCCGCTGAAATTCCTCAAACCCCTTGTGGATCTTCATGAACATGTTCCCTGAGCCGATCGGCACGATCACCCGGTCCGGTGCCTTCCAGCCGAGTTGCTCGGCGACCTCGAACGCGAGTGTCTTCGCGCCCTCCGAGTAGTAGGGACGAAGGTTCACGTTGGCGATCGCCCAGCGGTGTTCTTCCCCGATCTCGAGGCACAGGCGGTTTACGTCGTCGTAGGTACCCTCCACCTCGACGACCATCGGGCGATAGACCGAGGTCGTCACCACCTTGGCGCGCTCGATGCCTTTCGGAATGAACACAACGGCGCGCATGCCCGCCTTCGCCGCGTGCGCAGCGACTGCGTTCGCGAGGTTGCCGGTCGAGGCGCAGGAGAGCACGTCGAACCCGAACCGCTGAGACGCCGCGAGGGCGACGGCAACGACGCGGTCCTTGAACGACCAGGTGGGGTTTCGCGTGTCGTTCTTGATGTAGAGATCGTTCAACCCGATCGCGCGGCCGAGGCGCTCCGCGCGCACCAGCGGGGTGAAGCCCGGCGCGAGGTCCCATTCCGGGACGCGCGTCGCGGGCAGCAGTGCCTCGTAACGCCAGATCGATGCCGGACCGCGTTCGATACTGTCGCGAAGAGCGGGACCGCTCAGGTCTCCATTGTCGTATTGCGCTTCCAGCGGGCCGAAACAGTGCTCGCAAACAAAGATCGGCTCAACCGGATAGCGCCTCCCGCACTCCCGGCACGCGAGCCCGACAACTCCCATCTCTCCCCTCCCCTTTCACTCCACCCGATCGCAGGTTGGCTGTTCCCTCGACGGAAACAGGCGACGGCCGGAGGCCCAGAATCACCGCACGCGCACAACAAAAAGCCCCCTCCAACTCCGAGGGGGATCACTCCCTCTTATCTACCGGAATTGGATCTTCCGCGGGAGTTAGCACCACACCAGGCGGGTACCTGGTAGGCTGCCGGGTGTCATCGGGCCCGTCCCTCGACCACTCTTGATAAGGGTTGCTATGAAGTTTGAGCCTACGTTAGCACGCGCCCACAAGCATGTCAAGAAAGAGACGCGAAAAATCCGATGTCTTCGTGCGGCGATCCCGCCGTGCAGATCGCGCGGGAAACCGTCATCCGGTGTACGCGAAGGAAGGCGGACGGTGACCGTGCAATGCGTACGTCACCGGTGTGCGCCCGGACGCAGCAGGACGTCACCGCGGAGGGGAACCATGCCAGGGTCATCCGTCAACCGACGGATCGTGCTCAAGAGTCGACCGGACGGACCGCCGACACCGGCGAACTTTGCGATGGAGGAAGGTCCGATCGCGGAGCCGGATGACGGCGAGGTGTTGACCCGTACCCTGTGGCTCTCCCTCGATCCCTACATGCGGGGCCGGATGAGCGACAAGAAGTCCTACGCCCGGCCGGTGCCGATCGGTGGGGTCATGGTCGGCGGCACCGTCGCACGGGTCGTCGCCACGCGCGATCCTGGCTTTGCCGTCGGCGACATTGTCGTCGGTTCGGGAGGCTGGCAGGACTACGCGGTCCTGCCCGGCCGGGGGCTCCGCAAACTGGATCCAACGCTCGCCCCGATCTCCACCGCGGTTGGCGTGCTCGGCATGCCGGGGATGACGGGGTACGTCGGCCTCCTCGACATCGGCCGGCCGCGTGCGGGGGAGACCGTGGTCGTGTCGGCCGCGTCAGGAGCGGTCGGGTCCGTGGTCGGCCAGATCGCAAAGATCAAGGAATGTCGCGTCGTCGGAGTCGCCGGCGGCGACGAGAAGTGCCGCTACGCCGTCGACGTGCTCGGCCTCGACGCGTGCGTCGACCACCGTGCGCCGGAGCTCGGCGAGGCGCTCGCGCGGGCCTGCCCGGACGGCGTCGACGTCTACTTCGAGAGTGTCGGTGGCGCGGTCCAGCGCGCGGTCTGGCCGCTCCTCAACGATTTTGCGCGCGTGCCGGTGTGCGGTCTCATCGCGCAATACAACGACGCGGTCCCGCAACCCGGGCCCAACTTCTCGTCGGTGCTCAGCAAGCGTCTCACCGTGCGCGGGTTCATCGTGTCCGACCACGCCGAACGGATCGGCGGTTTCCTGCGCGACGTCTCGGCGTGGGTTCGCGACGGTCGCGTGAAATACCGAGAGGACATCGTCGAGGGGTTGGAGCGCGCGCCCGACGCGTTCATCGGCCTGCTGCAGGGTCGCAACTTCGGTAAATTGGTGGTACGCGTGGCGTCGTAAACGGACGGTCGCGTGCGGCCGCGCGGCGGCGAGGCGATCAGCGCGCGCTTCACACGGCCCGACGGCGCTGGCGGTAGAGTCTTCGCGTGAGGAAGATCTGGCCGGTATGATACGCGTCGTGCGCCGCCTCGCCGAGCAGCAACTGGGTCGTCGAGTACCGCGGCCCGGCGCCTGCCTCGAACGCTCCGGGGGACAGCCGGAGGATCGCGTGCTGCAGGGCGCGGTGGAGCCGGTCGAGCGCAACGATCGCACGGCGGAGATCGCCGGCCGTCCGCCCCGCGGCCGGCCACGCCTGATTCGTCTGTCGGCTGCGGCCGTGCAGGCGCTCCAAGACGTAGCGCTTCCAGTGCGCGACGTGGTTGATCTGCTCCCATACTGAGTGGACGCCGCGGCCGGGTGTCCAGAGGGCCTCCTCCAGCGACACCCCCCGCAGCGCGGCGCGCAATCCCTTGTGCCCCCAGTTCCGCTCCCCGAAGGTGTCATCGCGAAACCTGGCGAGGTCGCGCCGCGCCAGCGCGTCGGCGCTGCCGTTCAAACGGCGCCCGGGCGGTCCCGATCGCGTGCCCATGTCGTGCGCCCCCCTTCGACGCCGTCCCACACGCGCGTGCCGGCGTCGCGTTCGATGATATACTGAGCCTGCATGCATCCGACCCTCGCCCACTTCGGCGTGTTCACCCTGCGATGGTACGGCGTCATGATGGGCCTCGCCCTGTTTCTGTCGGTGCCGATTACCGCGCATTTCGGTGAACGATTCGGTGTCTCCCGGACGCTGATCACCGAGCATCTCGCCGTGCCGTTTCTCGCCTCTCTGCTCGTGGGCGCGCGCCTCGCGTACGTCCTCTCCCACCCCGGCGAGTTCGTGCACGACCCGCTCGCGGCCGTCCTGCCGCCGTACGCCGGCTTGGCGTCTCACGGCTCGATCGCGGCGGGGCTGCTGTTTCTCTGGTGGTGGTGCGGGCGGCATCGGCTCCCGATGTGGCGCGTCCTCGACGCCATGGCGCCGGCGGTCCTTGTGGCGATCATCCTGGTGCGCTGGGGCAACTTCATGAACGGCGAGCTCTTCGGCGACCCGACCTCGCTCCCCTGGGGCGTCGCGGTGCCCGGCGTGCCGGGCGGGCCGCGCCACCCGCTGCCGCTCTACGAGATGGCGGGCACCGCGGCGATTCTCGCCTGGATCCTCGGGCGGGCGCGGCACCGCGCGTTCGACGGCGCGCTGTTCTGGTCGGCGATCGTCGCCTCGTCGGTGCTCCGGGTCCTCCTGGATCTGCTGCGCAGCGACGACCGCACGGTGGTCGTGCTCACGCTTGGACAGATGGCCGCGCTCGTCCTGATCGCGTGGGGCACGTGGTTCCTCTGGACCGGCCGCCGCCGGGTCGCCACGGTGCCGCGCTGACGCACACGGCTCGGCGATCCCACACCCGCGGTCGAGTTCGCCCGGACTACGGCGTCGGGTGTTGCGTGTCGTACCGGTGAAACTCCGGGACGGCGAGCGCCAGAGCGGCGACCCCGACGATACAGGCGAGCCCGCCCGAGACAATCGAGAAGGGGATGCTCACGAGCGACGCGACGACGCCCGCCTCGATGTCGCCGAGTTCCGGCCCGGACGCGACGACGGCCTCTTCCATGCCGGACAGACGACCGCGCATGGCGTCCGGCACCACCGCCTGCGCGATCGTATCGCGGAACACCGCGCTGACGAAATCGGCTGCGCCGGCGAGAACCAGCAAGACGGCCATCACCCACAGCGAGCGGGCGAACCCGAACGCCGCGATCGCCGCACCCCACATGACCACGGCCACCATGACGGCCCGCCCCTGGCGGCGGACCCGGCCGACCCCACCGCTCATCAGCGACGCCAGTAGCGCCCCCGCGTACGGCGCCGCATACAGCAGGCCGAGCACCTGCGCGCCACCTCCGACGCGCGCGGCGAGTGCCGGAAAGAGCGACGTCGGCATGCCGAAGACCATGGCGTTGAGGTCGACGAGGAACGTCGATTGGAGCACCGGCCGCCCTTTGAGGAAGCGCAGCGCTTCGCGGATCGAGCCGAGCCCGGGCGGCGGGGTGCCCCGCACGGGCGGAACCGGAGCCATCGCCGCGAGGGCGGCCAGGGCCGCAGTGTACGTCCCGACATCGACGAGGTACGCGCCCCCGACCCCAAGGCGGGTGATCAGCACCCCGCCGAGGACGGGCCCGACGAGCGCCGCCGCGGTGCCGTAGACGGTGTTGAGCGCGAGTGCCGCGGGCAGCTGCGCGCGCGGCACGAGGAGCGGCACCAGCGATCCGAGCCCGGGCGAGTACAACGCGCGCACCGCAGACAGCGCCGCCGTCAGCGCGTAGATCGCCCAGAGACGGGGCGACGCGAAGGTATTGACCGCCAGCGCAAGCGAACCCGCCGCCGCGGCGGTTTGGGCCCAGAGCAGCCAGCGGCGTCGATCCACCGCGTCCGCGATCGCCCCGCCAAGCAAGGAGCACGCGAGCAGCGGCACGACCCTGGCCAGCGCGAGCAGCCCGACCGCAAGCGACGATCCCGTGAGCTGATAGACTTGAAACGCCAGCGCGACCTGGGTGACCCGGTTGCCCAGGTTGGAGACCGACTGCCCGATCCACAGCAGTCGGAACTCTCGGAACTCGCGCAACGGCGCCGTGTCGATCACGTGCCGCCGCAACCGCCGAAGCGGGTCGCCCCCGGACGTCACGCCGCGTCTCGGAACTCGACCAGCCGCAGACTGCTCACCCCGGCGCCGATCGCGGCGAAGCACGCCGCGAGCACCACGGCGACGGTCGTCCCACGACCCATGCCCCCCGGATGCTCGGCGATGAGCCCGAACACGAGCGCAACCAGTGCCGCACCGGTCGTCTGCCCCAACAACCGCGCCGTGGCGACGACCCCGCCGGCGCTTCCGCTCCGCTCGCGCGGCACGCTGGAGATGATGGCACGATTGTTCGGGGACTGGAAGAACCCGAAGCCGAACCCGCAGATCCCCATACGCCAGACAATGTCGGAGGCGGTCGGATGCGCTGGTAACAGCGCCACCAGCACCAGCCCCGCGCTGAGCATCGCCAAGCCGACGCCGCCGAGGACGCCCGCGGGGCGGCGGTCCGCGAGGCGGCCCGCGATGGGCGCGATCGCGGCGACCGCGAGCGGCCACGGCGTCATCAAGAGACCGGTCTCAACCTGCGACCGACCAAGGACGTCTTGGAAATAAAACGGCAGCGCCACAAATACCAGCCCCTGCGCGGTAAACGAGCACACGGACGTCAGGGCGGACAGCGCGAAGATCGGCCGCCTGAACAAGTCGACTGGCACCATGGGCATGGCCAGCCCGGCCTGCCGTCGCACGAGTACCGTCCCCAGCACACCCGCACCGGCCAGTTCGGCGGCCACCGCGGCGACGCCGAAGCCGTGCCCGAGGCTGTCGATGCCGACGATCAGCAGGCCGAAACACATCGCGCTGAGCACGGCGCTCGCGACGTCAAACCGGTGCCCGGAAGGTTCGGTGCGCGGGAGGGCGCGCACCGCCAGGACGAACGCGACGGCACCGAGCGGCACGTTGATCAGGAACAACCACGGCCACGACGCGACCGCGAGTACCCCGGCCGCCACCGTCGGCCCGGCGGCCGACGAGGTCGCGATCACGAGCGTGTTCAACCCGATCCCCTGTCCCAGCCGCGCGCGGGGATACGTGAACCGGACGAGGGCCGCGTTCACGCTCATGATGCCCGCCGCGCCGAAGCCCTGCAGTCCCCGCGCCAGCGCCAGTCCCGTCAGCGAGTGTGACAGCGCGCACAGCAGCGACGCCAGCGTGAACACGGCGAGCCCCATCACGTAGACACGCCGGTAGCCGATGATGTCTCCGAGCGCGGCGAACGATGTGAGCGACATCATCACCGCCAGTTGGTAGGCGTTCACGACCCAGATCGACGACGCCGCGCTCGCGCGAAGGTCCGTGGCGATCGTCGGCAGCGCGACGTTGGCGATGGCGCCGTCGAGCGCCGACATCGCGAGCGCAATGGCGACCGTCAGGATCGCCCAGTACCGTTGGGGAGTCGGCAGGCCGTCGGCGTCCGTCATCAGTCGGGGGTCTCCGCTGCTCCTTTGCAACCCGGCGAACAAGCGGCTACGCTGTGAGGCATGGCGCACCCCGACCGCCGCGCCGCCGTCCCAGCCCGCTCGGGCGGCGCGACGCTGGCGATCCTGTACGTCTTCCTGTGGGCCTCGGCGTTCGTGCCGAGCAAGATCCTGGCGACAGAAGCCCAACCGCTGTGGATGCTGGTGTTCCGCTTCTTCGCCGCCGCCCTGATACTCTCCGCCCTTGCGGTCGCGATGCGCCGGCGTCTGCCGACGACGGCGGCCGCGTGGTTCGAGCCGGCGCTCCTCGGGGCGCTGGCCAACGCCTGCTACTTGGGACTGAATTATTTGGCGCTCGAGCACCTCTCGTCGGGCATGGGCGCGATCATCGCGAGTCTGAATCCGCTGATCCTCGCCCTGCTGGCGCCGCGGCTGCTCGACGAACCGTTGACCGCGCGCAAGGCGCTCGGAACCGCACTGGGATTTGCCGGCGTGGTCGCGATGATGGTGACGCGCGCCGGCACGCAGGCGGCCCGGCCGATCGACGTGGCGTTGGCGATCGCGGGCACGGTCGCGCTCGTCCTCTCTACGATCGTCTTCAAGCGCATCCAGTCCAGGCACGACCTGCTCGTCATCAACGCTGCCCAACTCGCGAGTGCCTCGGCGCTGCTGATTCCCGCGGCGGCAATGCTGGAAGGACCGCTCCGGCTCGTCGTGACACGCGGGCTCGTCGCGTCGTTCGCGTACCTGGTCCTGGTGATCAGCGTCGGCGCGTCGTTGCTCTGGTTCACCCTCCTCGCGCGCGGCGAAGCGAGTCGCGTGAGCGCGTACTACTTCTTGACACCCGTGTTTGGCCTGGCGCTCGGCGCGATGCTGCTCGCCGAACACGTCTCGTTGCGGGACGTGACCGGTCTCGCCATGATCACGTGCGGAATCGCGTTGGTCCAGCGCTCCTAATCCCCGTTCCCCGGGGTCGGACGCGGGGTCCGGGACAGAGTGCCGCGTACGGGTCGCCGCCGTCTGGGAGCGGCGTCTTCTTTCCCATACCATGTAACGGCCCCGCCGCGTCCGGCAGGGCCCGTCAGCCTTTTGCCGAACACTCACGTCCAACTACGCGGGTTACGTGTGCGAAACGTCTGAGCACGTCAAGGAGGGATTACCCGTGCGGCGTGGTGTGGCAATCGGGTTAGCCATCTTCCTGATGGGTGTCTGGGCCGTGGCTCCGGGGCGATCGGCCCCGGCGTACGGTCCGCAGCAAACCGTCGTAATCGCCCAAGACATCACCAGCGTTGTCTCGCTGGATCCGCAGGTCGGTTACGAGTTTCTCATTCCCGTCCACAACGTCTACTCGAACCTCGTCCAGTTCACGACGGGCAACCTGACTCAGGTCAAACCGCAACTCGCCCAATCGTATCAGGTCAGCAAGGACGGCCAAACGTACACGTTCCACCTGCGGCACGGCGTCAAATTCGCGAGCGGCAACCTCCTCACCGCCGACGACGTCGTCTACACGTTCGAGCGCGTCGTCAACATCCCGAAAGACCCCGCATCGTGGCTGATCACGCAGATGGGGCTCGACCCGAAGAATGTGGACCAGGACGTCAAGGCCACCGATCCGTACACGGTGGTCATCACGCTGCCGAAGCCCTTCAGTCCCGGCGCGTTCCTCTCGATCATGGCCAACGCCGTTGCGGGCATCGTGGACAGCAAGACGGTCAAGGCGCACGTGCAGAACGGCGACTGGGGCGCCGGCTGGCTGACCGACCACTCGGCGGGCAGCGGGCCGTTCCAGCTCGCGCGGTGGGAGCGCCTCGTCGCGATCGAGATCGTCGCAAACCCCAACTACAACCTGGGCCCCGCGCCGTCCATCAAGCGCGTCGTGTGGCCGAACATCACGGAGAACACCGTGCAGCGCGACGCGCTCGGCCGCGGTGACGTGGACCTCGCGC
This sequence comes from bacterium, assembly GCA_035295165.1. Classification (NCBI taxonomy): domain Bacteria; species bacterium. Next base: position 16,161 of record DATGJN010000089.1, on the reverse strand, counting down.
ACGACCTGTCCGCGCCCCAACTCGCGGCGCTTCGCAAGGAGACCAAGTATTACGTGGCGCAGATTCCGGACCTCGGCATGGAGTATCTCGGGATGGACGTGAAGAACGTGCCGGCGCTGCAGAAACCCCAGGTGCGCCAGGCGGTGCGGTGGGCGATCGATTACGACGGGATCGTGAAGGATCTCCTCGCCGGAAACGGGCTGCCGTTGCAAGGGGTCATCCCCAAGGGGCTGTTCGGGTACACGCCGGACATCCCGTTCCATCGTGACGTGGCAAAGGCCAAATCACTCCTACAGGAGGGCGGGGCTGGAAGCGGGTTCACGGCCGATCTCCTTGCGCCGACCGGCACCGCCGCGGGCGGCGTCGCGGCGGCGGACCTCGCTGCCAAGATCAAGAACGACCTCGCGGCGATCGGGGTGACGATCAACATCCGCCAGGTGGCCGCCGACGAGCTCTACAAGACGTACCGCGGCCAGCAGTCCCAGATGGTGCTCGTGAACTGGTTCGTCGACTATCCGGATCCGGACGACTTCGCGAAGCCGTTCGCCGACTACACCCAGAAGTCGCTCGCGTGGCGCCTGCAGTACTACAGCGATCCGGCCGCGAAGCTCGCCGACGACGCGGGGAGCATGGAGAACACCCCGCAGCGGGGCGCGATCTACAAGCGGCTCAACGACATGATGACCACAGACGGCCCGTTCGCAATCCTGTACCAGCCGATGATCTCGTACGGCGTGTCCGGGCGCATCCACAACATGGTGTTCGACGCCGTCAACGGCCCCGATTTCCAGACGATGACGAAGCAGTAGCATAGGTTGGGGGGCGGGGAGCCAGAAGCGGCTCCCCGCCCCATCGCGCGATGAGTTTTCCCCAATTCCTGGCGCGGCGCACCGGCCTGACGGTGTTTGTCCTGTTCGGCGTCACGATCATCACGTTTCTCTTGTCCCACGTCGTGCCCGCCGACCCGGTCGTCGCCTACCTGGGGGATCACGCGCCACCGGCGATGGTGGAACAGGTCCGGCATCAGCTCGGCCTGGACCGACCGCTGCCCGTGCAGTTCGGGATCTACCTGGGCGGATTGCTGCACGGGAACCTGGGCATCTCGATCATGAACAGCCGGCCGGTGAGCCAGGATCTAGCTCAATACCTCCCCGCGACCGCGGAGCTGTCCTCGGCGGCGATGCTCGTGGCCATCTTGATCGGGGTCCCCACCGGCATCGTGTCCGCGCTGCACAAGGACGGCTGGGCGGACCAGGTGGCGCGCGTGTTCGCGCTCGGAGGGGCTTCGCTCCCGGTCTTTTACGTCGCGCTGCTGCTCCTCGGCCTGCTCTACTCGCGCCTCGGGGTGTTGCCCGGTCCCGGCCAACTCAGCCTCTACACCTCCCCGCCCCCCGCGATCACGGGAATGGTGGCCGTCGACGCGCTCTTGTCGGGCGACTGGCCGGCGCTCGGTGACGCGCTGCGACACCTCGTCCTGCCAGCCTTCGTCCTCGGCTACGCCTCGACCGGCATTATCACGCGCATGACGCGAAGCAGCATGCTCGAGGTCATGCGCCAGGACTACGTGCGAACCGCACGGGCCAAAGGGGTGGTGGAGCTTCGCGTGGTCCTTCGCCACGCACTGCGCAACGCGCTGCTGCCGACCGTCACCGTGATCGGGCTGACCTACGGGAATCTCCTCTCCGGCGCGGTGCTGACCGAGACGATCTTCTCCTGGCCAGGGATCGGCCGGTACGCCACGAACTCGGTCACGAACATCGACATTCCGGCGGTCCTCGGTGTCACGCTCGTGATCGCGATCATCTACTCCATCGCCAACCTGGTGGTCGATGTCCTCTACGCCTATCTCGATCCGCAGATCCGGTACACCTGAGCGCGGGACCGCCGAGCTGAGCCCGGCGCGGGCCGTCTGGCGAATGCTGCGCCGGAGCCCGCTCACGCTCTCGGGGACGATGGTCATCGTGTTGTTCGCGGGGATCGCGTTTCTCGCGCCGTGGCTCGCCCTGCAGAGTCCGATCGCGCAGGACCTCAGCCAGCGGCTGGCGCCGCCGACCCTGCACCACCCGTTTGGCACGGACTCGCTCGGCCGGGACGTGTACAGCCGGGTGGTCTACGGCGCGCGGATCTCCGTCGTCTCCGGCATCGCGGTGGTGACGGCGGCGATCACGTTCGGCACCGCGGCGGGCACGCTCGCCGGGTGGCGCGGCGCCTGGTGGGACGAGGCGCTGATGCGGGTCACGGACATGTTCCTCGCGTTCCCGAGCCTCGTGCTTGCGCTCGCGATCTCGGCGATCCTGGGGCCCAGTCTGACGAACGCGCTGATCGCGATCGCGGTCACGTCGTGGCCGCCGTACGGGCGGCTCGCGCGCGCACAGGTGTTGTCCCTGCGATCGCGCGACTACGTCGAGGCGGCGCGGGCGGAAGGGGCGACGGACGTGAAGATCATCTTCCGCCACCTCATCCCCAACGCGATCGCGCCGCTGCTGGTCCAGGCGACGCTGGACGTCGGCAACATCATCCTGATTGCCGCCGGGCTCTCGTTCATCGGATTCGGCGCGCAGCCACCGACGCCGGAGTGGGGGCTCATGGTCTCCGAAGGCCGGCGTTTCCTGATGGAACAGTGGTGGATCGCGACGTCTCCGGCGATCGCGATCCTCGCCCTCGTGTTGGGGTTCAACCTGGTCGGCGACGGCATCCGGGACGTGCTGGATCCCCGTCTGCGCAAGATGACGTAGGACCGCGCGCGTCGATCACCGCGGCGCGTCGGGGGCACGATCCGGGTGCCGGTGCGCCCGGCCACCGCCTCCGCCAGCCGGTACGGCGAGGTGATCAGCACTTCGCCGCCGCCGCGTTCCAGGAACATGATCGCCGCCTCGATCTTGGGGCCCATGCGCCCCGGCGGAAACTCCCCCGCGTCGAGGTACCGGCGGGCCTCCGAGACCGTCAGCCGGGCCAGCCCCCGTTGGACCCACCTGCGGCCCATTGCCGTGCGTGACGACGACCCGCCAACCCTCGGCGACGAGCGCCGCGATGGGATGTGCCGCGTCACGCACGTTCTCCGCCTGTTCGGCGATCGTGCCGCGCTGCCCGTCCCGGATGAGCGCGTGTCCGCCGATCGCCACGAGCACGCTCCGCTCCATCACGTCGCCTCCTCACATCGAACGTCCCCTCAGGAACGCCGCGATCGCGTCTGCGGTCGCGGGATGGGTCGCGATGCCGTAGTGATTGGCGTCGACCGCGACGACGCGGGCCCCGGACACCTCCCGAACGAAGCGCTCGCGGTCCTCCGCGGCCACGATCCCGGGACCGCCCGGGATGAGCGGGCGCAACGCCAGGAGCAGCAACACGGGCATCGTGAGCGCCGGCCACAGCGCCCGGGGATCGTGCCGCTCGCCGTAGGCCAAGTCCTCGAGCACCGCCTCCCGGCTGGTCCTGGCCCGGACGCCGCCCGCCGTCTCCACCAGCTCGTACCGAAAGTACGCGTCCCAGAGCGGATGCCAGGGCGTGATCGTCCCGAGGCCGCGCAGCAGGTCCAGATAGCGTTCCACGGAGAGGTGCACGATCCCCAGCCGGTCGACCGCCCGCTGGATCAGCGGGATCGCGTCGGCCGGGGGTTGGCCGCACGCGTCGACGAGCACGGCGCGCGTGATACGTCCGGGCGCAAGCGCCGCCGCCTGCACCGCCACGAACGCGCCCATCGACCAACCCACGAGCGCGAACCGCGCCGCGCCCAAACGATCCGCGGCGTCAAGCACGTCACGGGCGTGGGCGGGCCAGCCGTACGTGCCCGGCCCGGTAAGCTCGCTTCGGCCTCGCCCGCGCAGATCCAAGGCCACGGGGCGGAGCCCCTCGGCGGCGAGGCGGTCGCCGATCAGGTCGAAGCCGCGTGCGTTCGCGGTGAGCCCGGGGAGGCACAACACCGGTTCGCCAGACGCGGGGCCGCGCCGAATCGCGTGCAGCCGGCCGCCGCCGACCTCAAGGTCGAGCTCCTGCGCCGCCGCCCCCGTGCTCATGACGTCCCCTCCTCGTTCCGGAGCATGCGTCTGTGCGGCGCGCGCGCGACCCGGTAGCGGTCGGAGATGCCCGCGATCCCTCCCGGGAAGAACAGCACGAGGAGGATGAAGAGCATCCCCAGGATGAACAACGGCTGCCCAAGCGGTACGCTGAACCAGCCGGGCAACGCGTGGATCGCTCGCGATCCCGCGAGCGCCACCAGCCGGAAGTCGAGATACTCGTAGAAGACGCCGCCGAGCACCGCGCCCCAGAGGCTCCCCGTCCCGCCGAGCACTACCATGAGCAGCAGGGCCAGACTGAGATTGGCCGTGGTAATGCCGGGAGACGCGCCGCCGGTGAGCAGCACGTAGACGATGCCGCCCAGCGAGGCGAGGAAGCATCCGATCACAAATGCCAGCAACTTGTAGCCATATGGGGTCGCGCCCAGCACTTCCACCCGCAGCTCGTTCTCCCGGATCGCCGGCCAGATTCGGCCGGGTCTCGATGTGACCGCTCGCCAGCTCACTACACACGCGACCACCAGATAGCCAAGCGCGACCCAGTACAGGTACCGGGTGTTGACCACGCCGACGAGGCGCGCTGGCAGCCGGTCCACGACGAGCCCCAGCCCCTCCTCCCCGCCGGTCAACCCCCCGGGATTGCTGAACGCGAGGATGGACCCGGCCTGCGCGAAGGCCAGCGTCACCATCGCGAACGCGATCCCGCTCACGCGTAGGGCCACCGCCCCGAGGATCAGCGGCAGGATCAGACTCACGACCGCGGTCACCGCCAGTGCCGGGAGGAGCGGCCACTGCCACCGGGAGAGCGCGACGTCGATCGTATACGCGCCGGTCGCGAAGAACAGCGCGTGCCCGAACGAGAGCAGCCCCGTGTAGCCGAAGAGAAGCGCGTAGCTCAGGGCCACGCCGCCGAACACGAGGCACAGGGCCAGCAACTGAAGCGTCCCCGGGGCGTTGACCGGCGCGGGGAAGATCACGGGCACGCTCAGCGTGACAAACGGCACGGCCGCGAGCGCACCGAGCAGCCCCACGACGCCCGCGCCGCGTCTCATCTCACACCCCGCCGGCGAGCCCCCGCGGGCGGACGAGCAGCACCGCAACGAGCAGCAGCACGACGGCGAGGTCTCCGCTGGACGGGAAGCTCCACCACACCGAGCCGTAGTAGTTCGCGAACTGCTGGATCAGCCCGACCAGGACGGCGGCGATGGCCGAGCCGGCGATGGACCCGAGGCCGCCGATGACGACGACGACGAACGCGTAAATGAGCATCGCGGTGCCGCGCGCTGGGTCGACGGTGCCGAAGTACCCGTCGCTCAGCACCCCGCCGAGCGCGGCCGCCACGCCGCCGAGGGCAAACACCAGCGTGAACGCGCGCTGCACGTCGATGCCGAGGGCCTGCACCATCTCTCGGTTCTCGACCCCGGCGCGCACGATCAGGCCCCAACGAGTCAGGCGCAGGAACGCGCCGAGGGCCCCGAGGACCACTGCGCCCGCGGCGATCGTCACGAGACGGCTGTTCGGCACGGCGGCGCCCAGCACCGACGTGACCCCTTGCATCCAGGGCGGCACCGGGACCGGGCGCGGGTCCGCGCCGAAGATCCCCTGCGCGAGCGCGCCGAGTGCGAGCGCGACGCCGACCGTCGCGAGCACCTGCTCGATGTGCCGGCGGTACAGGGGCCGAATCAACGTCACTTCGACCGCCGCGGCGATCGCGGCGCCGACCACGAGCGCTCCGAGCACCGCCACCGCGAAGCGCGTCGGCCCGGTTCCGCCCATGCGTGACACGATCAGCCACGCCGTGTACGCGCCAGCCGTGAGAAAGACGCCGTGGGCGAAGTTGAGGACGCGCAGCAGGCCGTACGTGAGCGATAATCCCGACGCCATCAAGAAATAGAGGCCCCCCAATCCCAGGCCCGTGATACCGAGGAGCACAATCGTGCTCATGGACCCGCCGGGGCGAGGGCGACGCCGAGATGGCGGTGGACCCGCTCGCGGTCGCCCACGAACTCCGCGAAGCCGCCGGCGTACACGGTCGTGCCCTGGTCGAGCACGATCGCGTGCCGCGCGAGCCCCCTCGCCGCAGCGAGGTTCTGCTCCACCAGCAAGACCGTGACCTCGCGCGAGACCGCGGCGAGTATCTCGATCACCCGAGCCACCACCCGCGGCGCTAGTCCCTTCGTCGGTTCGTCGACCAACAAGATCCGGTTCGGGTTGAGTAGCGCGCGGGCGATGGCGACCATTTGCTGCTGTCCTCCCGAGAGCGTGCCGGCGCGTTGCGACGCGCGCGCGCTGAGCTCCGGGAAGATCTCGTACACCTGGTCGTAGCGCGGATGGGCCGTCCGTTCCGCGAGCCGCAGGTTTTCCGCCACCGTCAACCCCGCGAACACGTCGCGCCCCTCGGGGACGTACCCGATCCCCGCCTGCACCATCGCGTGCGTCGACGCGCGGCTCACGTCGCGGCCCCCGAGCCGCACCCGTCCCGCGCGCGGAACGAGCCCCAGGATCGCCCGCAGGGTCGTGGTCTTGCCGGCCCCGTTGCGGCCGAGCAGCGCGGTCACGCCGCCTTCCGGCACGACCACGTCGACACCCCGCAGGATGTGCGATCCGGCCAGCACGACGTGGAGATCCTGCGCCTCGAGGAGCGCCGTCACAGCGCGTCCCCGAGGTAGGCTTCCTGCACCGCCTTGTCGGCAATCACCTGGCCGGGAGACGCGCACGTCAAAAGACGCCCGTGGTGCATGACCGCGATCCGATCGGAGAGCTCGCCAACGACGTCCATCCGATGCTCGACCATGAGCACGGTCCTCCCCTGCTCGCGGTGGAGGAATCGGATGACGCGAAGCAGCAGGGGGATATCCTCCGCGCTCACGCCGGCGGTGGGCTCGTCGAGCAGCACGACGCCGAACTCGGGGGCCACGAGCATCGCGAGCTCCACCTTGCGCCGGTCGGCGTGACTCAGGGCGCCGGCCCGGTCGGCCCCGCGCCGTTCCAGGCCGACGCGCGCGAGCGCCTCACGCGCCCGCGCGGTCTCTGCCGGATCCGTCCGGGAGCGTCCAAACGGACCGGCGCCGGCGGAACGCATCTGAATCGCCAGGCGCACATTCTCGAGCGCGGTCAACGCCGGGAAGATGCTGGACATCTGGAAGGTGCGTCCGAGCCCGGCCTGGGCCCGGCGCGCAGGCGGCGTGTCGGTCATCTCGCGACCGTCCAGCTCAATCCGACCGCCGGTTGCGCGGTACAGCCCCGAGAGGAGATTGAACAGCGACGTCTTGCCGGCGCCGTTCGGGCCGATCACCGACACGAACTCACCCCGCCGGATGTCGAGAGAGACCTCATCCACGATCACGACGCCGCCGATGTGAAAGCTCAACCGGTCGGTCCGCAGAACGAACCCCGCGCTCACCGGCGCATCCCCGCCGCCCGGGGCGGCGGATCCGAGCGGGACAGCGATGGGTCCCACGCCACGCCGGTCAGGGCTTGAACGGCGTGACCGGAGGAACCACCGTTTGGAGCGCAAGGTTCTTCACCGACTGCGGCTCGTAGCCGCCGCCGGCGCCCACCAGTTTGACCTGAAACATCGGCTGGAGCATCGCGTGATCGGCCGCGCGGATCAACTGCTGGCCTTTCGGCGCCAAGAACGTCCAGTTCTCGAGCGCTTTGATCATCGCCTCCACGTCGTCCCCATCCGCGGTCTGCACCGCGTGGGCGATCATCTGCGCGGCCACGAACCCGTCCGGGTCGAAGAGATCCGGCACCGCACCGCGCTTCTTCAGCGCGTCGACGAGATAGGTGTTCGCCCTGTTGCGCGGCGCCTGATACACGTAGTGCGACAGGAAACTGATCTTGGAGGCGACCGGGCCAAACGTCGCGTACGTCGACCGCTGGTCGAGCCCGGTCACGACCGTCGTGACCGAAAAGACGCCCTGCTGATCCAGCGACTGCCACATCGCGGGGGCCGTGTTTCCGGCCCACGCCACGAAGAGCAGATCCGGCTTGGCCTGCTTGACCTGCAGCGCGAACGGCGTGAAGTCGTTCGCGCTGAGCGGCACCAAGATCTGGCTGACCTGGGCGCCCGCAGTACCCAGCACGCCCCGGACGGCCGCGACGTTCGCCTGCCCGAACGCGTAGTCCTGGGCAAACACGACGATCTTCTTGCCGCCGACATCCCCGATGAAGGACTTCGCCGTCAGGATGTCCTGGTAGGTCTGACGCCCCGAGCGAAACGTGTACCGGTTGAGCCCCGTGACCGCGTCAGCGGCCGCCGGGCCGGAGATGAGCAGCACCTTGTTCTGGGCGGCGAGGGGCGCCACCTGAAGTGCGACCGCGGAACTCACCGGTCCCGCGAGGATCTTGACCCCCTGACCGATCAGGTCCTTGGCCTCGGACACGGCCTTCGCGGGGTCCCCGGCGTCGTCGTTCCACGAGACGTCGATCTTGTGGCCGTTGACCGTCCCGGTCCCTCCGGTCGCGTAGGCCAGGCCCACCTCGAATCCGTCCTTGTACTGCGCCCCGTAGCCCGCCAGCGGCCCGGTGCCGGAATAGACCATACCGACCCGCACGGTCGTCTTGGCGGCAGCCGCCGCCCGAGTTGGCCCCGCCTGTCCCCACGCGGCAACCAGCAACGCCACCCCAACCGCCGCTCCAAGAATCGCGCGTGTGTTCAACGTCATCCTCCCCGTCGTGCGTCGACGTCCGGTGCGACAATGACAGCGGGATGTTCGTGACCTCCGGCCAAATTCCATCCTGCGAGCGCCCCCAGAACCCTCCACCGGTCGCGGGAATCCGCCGGGATTCCCGGCCGTTGTGGGCGGGCGAGGGCTTCTCCATGAGGAATTCCACGGCAACGCTCCGGATTCTCATCGTGGCCGATGATCTGCTGGCACGTGCCGGACTGTCGGCGCTCCTCGCCGATCAACCGGGGTGCACGATCGTCGGACAGGCCGCCGGCAGCGACGACCTCGCCGCAGTCGTCGACGCCACGCGCCCCGAGGTGCTGCTGTGGGACCTCGGCCGCGATCCAGAGGACGCGCTCGAGCGGTTGGACGACGCGCGCGACCGGGCCGCAGCCATCGTCGCGCTGCTCCCCGACGGGACCTCCGCCGCGGACGCGCTGGCGGCGGGTGCGAGGGGCCTGGCGCCGCGGGACGCGGCCCCGGAAACCCTGGCCGCTGTCGCACTGGCCGTGGGGAACGGATTGATCGCCATCCATCCGACGCTCGGCGCGTTCTTGCCGGCGGCGCGGGCCGAGCCGGCGGCCCCGCCCGTGGAGCCGCTGAGCGAGCGCGAGTCGGAGGTCCTCTCACTGCTCGGCGAGGGCATGGCGAACAAGGAGATCGCGGACCGGCTCGGCATCAGCGAGCACACGGTACGGTTCCATGTGCGGGCGCTGCTCGGCAAGCTCGGGACGCAGAATCGCACCGAGGCGGTCGTGCGCGCGGTCCGCCTGGGGTTACTGACCCTCTGAATTCGGCGATACCGGGAGGGAAAATGGGGGAAGAAACAGGGAGGCGGACGTTCTGTTGGTTATCGCTTCGTCACAAACGAGGCGTATCCTCGAGAACGCACTCCCAATCGATGTAAAGTGTCAAGGGGGTTTCGGCGTGTGCTCTCGTTCTCTATCGTAGTGCCCACGTACAATCGGGCCAATCAGCTCGTGCCGACCTTGAACAGCCTGCTTCGACAGAATACCGCGTGCGATTTTGAGGTCGTCGTTGTCGACAACAACTCATCGGACTCCACCCCGGCCGCGGTGCGTTCCGTTGACAAGGTCCGCTACGTCTTCGAGGGTCGGCAAGGTCTTGCCTACGCGAGAAACACCGGGATCGCGCACTCGACGGGCGAGATCATCGTCTTTGTGGACGATGATGCGACCGCTGCCCCGAATTGGCTTGAGGAGTTGCATAAGGTGTATGCACGGTTCCCCGACGCATGGTGTGTAGGCGGGAAGATCGTCCTGGATCTACCGGACAACCTTCCCCGGTGGTTTGATCCATCCGTGACTGGGTATCTCAGCGAACTAGACCTTGGCGAAGAGATCGTGAGGGTCGGCTACCCTGGAGAGCTCTACGGCACCAATTTCTCGGTTGCAAGAAGCGCCATCGCTCGCGTGGGCGCGTTTCTCCCGCGCCTTGGCCGCCGAGGCTCCCTTCTCCGATCAGGTGAAGACACCGAGATGTGTTGGCGGATTCAGCGTGCGGGCGGCGGCGTGTTCTACAATGGACGCGCCGTCGTGGTGCATCGCGTCCCCTCATCACGCCTGGAACGCCGATTTTTTCGCAACCGTGCGTACTGGGAGGGCAGAACGGTGTTTCTCCTTGGCGTACGCAGGCGGCCGACTGTCATCTCGTCAGCGTTGTTGGTGGCCAAGAACAAAATGCGGGTCTTGCGGAGGCGACCGGCCCCCGAGGGTCGACGTTTTGCAGCCGAGCTGGCTTTTTGGTACGAATTGGGCTATCTGCACCAATCCCTCACCCCTCAATAAACCGCATCGTCGATCCAACTCAACCATCGTAGTCAGCTGCGAGCTCGTCGGGGTCAATGGCCGATTCCGCCACGGAAGCCGTCGTGCCTGGGGTCCGTCTGGGGTCGCTCACCCGACTCCCCCCGTCCGCCTATCTGGGTTCCCCCTGCCCGTTTTGATGGCCAGTCCCCGGCAACGTGGGGGATGTGAGGACCTCCCTGCCACGGTACACTCAACGACGACAACAGTTGGACGGCGTCCGGCGCGCGCGCCCGATGCCCCCACAGACACCAAGGGAGGAATCCTTCGTGAGCAACGCCAGTGAAACGCTTTCCGATCTTGCGGCCGCCGCCGTCGAGGCCGGCGCCCCCTATGTCGTCCGAGTCGATGCGCGCCGGCGGCCGGCGAGCGGCGTCGTGTGGTCGTCGGACGGCCTCGTCGTCACGGCCGACCACGTCGTGCACCGCGATGAAGGGGTCATGGTGGGATTGCCGGACGGCGAGTCGGTTCCGGCGACCCTCGTCGGCCGCGATCCGAGCACCGATCTCGCGCTCCTGCAAATCCAGACCGAGGGGCTCGCCGCCGCGGCCTGGCGCGACGTCGATGGCGCGAGAGTCGGCCATGTGGTGCTCGCGCTCGGACGACCGGGGAGGACGGTCCGCGCAACCCTGGGGATCCTGAGCGCGCTCGGCGGGTCCTGGCGGACTCCGGCCGGCGGCGAGGTCGACACCTACATCGAGACCGACGCGGCGCCTCTGCCGGGGTTCTCGGGCGGGGCGCTCGTGGATACCGCCGGTCGCGTACTGGGGGTCCACACCACCGGCCTGGTGCGCGGCGCCGTCGTCACCGTGCCGACCGTCACGGTGCGCCGCGTGGTCGACGCCCTGCGCGCGCACGGCCGCATCCGTCGCGGCTTCCTCGGCATCGCCACCCACGCGGTCCCGCTCCCGCCCTTGCTGCGACAGCAACTCGGCCAGCGCACCGGATTGTTGGTGTTTTCGATCGAGCAGGACGGGCCGGCCGCCCGGGCCGGGGTGGTGTTTGGCGATACCATCGTGGCCCTCGGCGGCCAACCGGTACGCCGGGTCGACGATCTGTGGGGTCTGCTCGGTGAAGGCCAGATCGGGACCTCGGTTCCACTCCGCGTCGTCCGGGCGGGCGAGCTCCGAGATCTTCCGGTGGTGCCCGGCGAGCGGCGCAGCGCGCGCGCGGGGTAAGGACTCGGCGCCGGGTCGTCGAGTCGCGTGATCACCGGGCCGGGCCGGTGAGCCCGATCCGCACGGCCAGGAGGACCTCCGCGCTGGCGTCGATCAGCCGGTCCACCTCGCCCCGCGCGAGGTTCGTGTTCGTGAGTCCGTAGGCCCACCGGTTGCGGTCCTGGTCGAGGATCTCCGCAAGCGGGCCCGCGGGAATGCAATCGAACTCCTCGGTGCCGGGGAGATAGCCGAGATAGTCGTTGCAGTAGGCGAGGACGAGCGTAGTCTCAAACGGACTGTGCTCGCGAATGCGCTGGCCGCAGCGGTTGAAGAGCTCGAATGGATTCCCGACGATCGCGGTGTCTCCGACCGCGAGCGCCTGCACCTCGACGTCCATCGGCTCGTCCTGCAGGCGCAGCATCTCCTTGTACATCGTCACCGCCCCCTTCTGGTACAGGAGGGGGAAGCGCTGGGCCGAGTTCATCGTGTGAAGGTCGGACGGCCACACTTCAGGGTAGTCCGGTTCGGGCATGGCGGCCAGTTTGGCGTCCATCGCGAGAACCTCCGCGGACGGCCACGGCAGCCGGCGGCGTGTCAGAGCGAGCGGCAGGCTGCGCCCCGAGACCGGCTGGGAGGGCCGGGTTGCAACGCCCGGAAGCAGCGCCAGCACCCGGTCGGCCAGAGCCCGTCCGAGACGGTCCCGGTGCTCGTATGTCTGCGGCAGGGCCTCGGGGTTGCCGAACCAGTAGTTCCACGGGCCGATGTCGCCGGCGCATCCCTGCGCGAACATCGCCACGACGCCAGGATACGCTCCCGCCACTGCGGTGCGGAACGGCCCCGGGAACTCCGCGTTCCACAGGAGGGTGTGCCCCGCCATCGAGATCGGATGGCACGCGAACGACGCCACCACGGCGATCGGCCGACCGTCCTCCCCATCCACCCTGAGCACGGCGACGGTGTCGTCTACCGGCTGGTCGGGCAGCACCCGATTTGTGGTCAGCCCTGGCGCCCGCGTCGCCCCACCGCCCGCGCGGGCGGGCCGCCGGTGGTAGTGCGCCGAGTAGACCACTCCGGCGAGCAAGTCCCGCAGCACACGCTCGTACCCATCGAACCCGCGCTGATGGCTCAACGCGGCGACCCCGGTGCCTCGGGACAGGCTCGGCGCGCTGTGGTTATGGGAGGCGTTGAGCAGTACCGCCTCCGGCGGGATGCCGGTCATCGCCTGCACACGCGTTCGCACCTCGCGCGCAAGGTCGTGCCCCACGAACACGAGGTCGGACGTCACCAGCGCCACCTTCCGCCGGCCGTCGTCGAGCACCAGCGCTTGGGCGAGGAGTGGCTCGCGCCTCCCCACAGCCACACCGGTGCGCAAGCGCCACGCCCCATGCGGGAGCCCGTAAGGCGGTGTGATGTCTGCTTCCGCCGCGCCGGCGAGCAGTGTGCTTACCATGACGCCTCCTGCCCTCTCATCCCAACAACTCCTCTCGTCCACAACGACGCCCCGTCACCACCAGGCAATCGCCCTGCTGTGTCGTGGCGATCGCCCGGATCGAACACACGACCCCGGTGCTGCCGACCCGCACGTCGACGGGGGCGCGATCCGGCCGCTCGGGAAAGTGCATCCGACCGACGACGTCCCCGACCGTCACGTCCTCGCCGAGGCTGACCAGCGTCTCGAACAGCCCGCCCTCGGGCGCGAGCAGGTAGTCGTCGGCGTCCACCGCGCGCAGGATCACCGCCTCGGGCAGCCCCCGCGACGCGCGTGTCTCTACAGGCCCCGCGAGCGCACCTAGGTGCCGGAGGAAGTTGCGGAGGCCGCGCTCGGCCAGCCGGTGGATCGCCGCCGTCACGTGCCCGCCCCCGCCCAACTCGGTGCCGATCGTGATCTTGCCTTGGCGCTCCGCCTCATCCACGAGGAGCCCGCCCCCCGCGATGTTAATGTAGATAACGTGGTAGTCGGTGCCCCACGCCAGCATCGCGTCGACCATCGCCCGGCGCTGGTCCGGGTGCTCGACCATGTGCATCTCCGACCACGGCAGGCACATCATCGAGCGCCCCCCGCTATGGATGTCGCACACGGCGTCCGCCAGCGGAAAGAGCACGCGCGTGACGTAGTCGGCAAGTTGCTGGTCGACCGTCCCGGTCGGCGAGCCCGGGAAGCTCCGGTTGAGATTCGCGCCGCTCGGCCACAGCCTCGAGTACGCGCGCGCGGCATCCGGCGATAGACACGGGAGGATGATGAGCCGACCGCGGACGTCCTCCGGGGTGGTCTCGCGCGCGAGCTTGAGCGCGGCGACCTGTCCCTCCGGCTCGTCCCCATGGACGCCGCCGGTCACGACGACCGTGGGGCCCCTGCCGTTCGCGATGCAGATCGCGGGAATGAACAGGTTCGACCAGCCGCTCTCGTTGGTGGACCGCGGTACTTGCAACCGTCCAATCTGTTTGCCTGGACGGTCGAAGTCGACCGTGCTGGTGACGGAGAGATCGCTCATCGCCGGCTACACCTCGCGCAACTGGGGATCGAGCAGATCACGCAACCCATCCCCGAGAAAGTTGAACCCCAGCACCACCACCATGATCGCGATCCCGGGAAACACCGCGAGCCACGGCGCCAGTTCCATGTACGAGCGGGACGCGTTCAGCATGCTGCCCCAGGACGGCTCGGGCGGCTGGGTGCCCAACCCGAGGAAGCTCAGCGCGGCCTCGGTGAGGATCGCGGTCGACAGGTACACCGTCGTCAAGATGATGAGCGGCGCGATCAGGTTCGGCACCAGATGGCGCGCGATGATCCTGAGATCCGACGCCCCGAGGCTCCGGGCCGCCTCGACGTGGGGCAAGCTCATGACGCTGAGCGCCGATCCTCGCACCACGCGGCCGAACGCCGGAGCGTAGACGATGCCGATCGCGATCATCGCGTTGGTACGGCTCGGCCCGAGGAGTCCCGCGATCAGGATCGCGAGTACCAGCCCGGGGATCGCGAACATGACGTCGATCATGCGCATGAGCACGGCGTCGGTCCGGCCCCGGTAGAACCCCGCCGCGATCCCCGTGGTGCTCCCCAGCACGAACGCGATCAGCACCGAGACGATGCCCACCTGGAGCGACACCCACGCGCCGTGGATCACCCGCGCGAGCTCGTCGCGCCCCAACTCGTCGGTCCCCATGGGGTGGGGCGCGCTCGGCGCCAACAGGCGGTGGGACGCCTCGCTCGCGTAGTCAACACGCCACCCCAGCGGCCCCAGGAGCGCGATCAGCACGGTGACGAGGATGATCGCGGCACCCGTCAACCCGATTGGATTGCGCCACACGCGGCGCGGGGCGAGCCACCGGCGGCGCCGTGCCACGGTGGCGCGGGATCCCCCGCGTATCTCGACGGTCGGCGTCGTGCTCACGCCTGTTCGATCCTGGGGTCCAGGACGCCGTAGAGCAGGTCGACCAGGAGGTTGACAAAGACAAACACCGCGGCCAGGAACATCGCGGAGATCTCGATCACCGGGTAGTCGCGTCCGAAGATGCCCTGCACCAGTGTGTAGCCCATCCCCGGCAGCCCGAAGATCACCTCCACCACGGTCGCGCCGCCCATCAGCGTGCCGACTTGGAACCCGATCACGGTAATCACGGGGATCAACGAGTTGCGGAGCGCGTGGCGGAAGACGACCGACGGCGCCGAGACCCCTTTCGCCCTCGCGGTCCGAATGTAGTCCAGCCCGAGCACCTCGAGCATCGTCCCCCGGGTCATCCGCATGACGATCGCCATGAGATACACCGAGATCGCGAGCGCGGGAATCGCCATCTGCCCCAAATTGGCCCACAGGTGCTGCCAGGGCGGGATCCACGTCACCGGGGGGATCCAATGGAACACGAGCGACCCCACCAGCAGCGCGAGCGTCGCGAACCAGAAGTTCGGCACCGACAGCCCCGCCAGCCCGGCGACCCGGGCGAGGAAATCGGAGACCGAATTCCGGCGCACCGCGGAGAGGACGCCGAGCGGGATCCCGACGGCGGTCGCGAGCACGACCGCCAGCACGGCGAGCTCCGCGGTGATCGGGACCGCGCGGGCCATGATCCGCGCGATCGGCTCGCCGCTCGTGAGCGAGTTGCCCAAGTGGCCGGTGAGAACGCCGCCGACGAGCTTGACGTACTGCACGGGCAGCGGGTCGGCGAGGCCGAGCGCCTGCCGGACGGCCTGCTTCGCGCTCGCGCTCGCCCCCACGTCGCCGGTGAGCATCGCGTCGACGACGTCCCCGGGAAGGAGACGCACCAGCACAAAAATCAGCACCGACATCCCGACGAGCGTCGGGGCGAGCAGCAGAAGACGGCCGACGACATACCGAGCCATCCGAGGATTCCGCTCTAGCAGGCTACGGAAAAATCAGGTGCGAGCATGACCATGCCTCCGGAACCGCAATCAGTTCGCAGCGCGCGTCCGTCGGTTAGCGCGTCCGCGCCGGTGGCGCAAGGACCACGAGCAACGCGGGTATGTGCCTCACGC